>CAISZN010000368.1 GCA_903889985.1 uncultured Hyphomicrobiales bacterium
ACGTTGAAATAGACGAAGCTGATGGAGTGCATCGCGATGAAGCGGTTGCACTGCTGCATCGACTGGTCACCCCAGTGGAAGCCCGCATGGAAGCCCAGCGGCTTGCCGCTCGCCTGGATGGCTGCATAGAGCGGCATGTAGTCGTCGTGATAGACGGGCTTGTAGCGCGTCGACGACACCATGAAGCCGACGATGCCGGGATGGCTGGCGTATTTCTCGACAAGCGCCACGCATTCCTTGGGGTCGTTGAAGGGAAGGTAGAGCATGCCGCAGATGCGCTTGTCCTCGGGCAGGATATCCTCGACGAACCAGCGGTTATAGGCACGCCCGATCTGCACTTCGACTTCCGTCTGGGGATGCATGCCCAGCAGCAGCATGGGCGTGGGGAAGGTGCACATCACGTCGATGCCCATGGAATCCATGGCGCGCTGCAGGAGCTGGATCTGCCGGTGGCCACCGCCAGGCACGACCTTTTCGGCGAGGTTCTGCTGGTGCGGAATACGACCGAAGGCGTCCTGGTAGTTCATGCCGGGCACGGCATTCAGCAGGCCGGCCGAGGCATTGACGCGCTTGCCCTGGGACTGCGCCATCTGGCGCCACACGTCGCTGTCGATCTTGTTGGTGACTTCAGACCAGAACATCGTCTCGGAGACGTGGGCGTCCACGTCGACGATGAAATAGTCCTTGTACTTGTCGGCATGAGGCTTGGCGCGCGCGAGATAGTCACGCGTATCCGTCTCGATGTCGATCTTCGGCAGATCGCGAACCTGCGGTGAGCCACCCCGATCGTCCATGCCATCCTCCCGCGCAATCGCTGTGTTGGCGACAACCTACAGGCCGGCCGGGAGGTGTCAATCAGGCCTCGCGCAGACCCCCGTTGGCGCAGAGAATCAGGGCTTGGGCGGGGGCCAGAGCCGCGATTCATGGATGATGGTCGCGATTTCCACGGCGTCTTCTGAAGGTCGATAAATGAGCAAACAGGGGAAGGGCAGAGTGGGCAGCTCCCCGGTACCGGGTACCCGGCCCATCCTGCCAAGTTCTGGAAACGCGGCGAAGAGGTCCGCAAAGGTTAGATCAGTGCGATCACGCGAGAGGCAGCGTCCGGCTTTTCGGAAGAAATGTATGCGCCGATTTCATCCAGGCGACTTAATGCGCGTCGCGACCAGCTTATCCGCAAGGACTCAGCTTGGTTTGCAATATTCGGCGACAACTCCCGCCAGTTCCGCTTCGGATGCGAAGTCTGCGTCGTCCAAGGCCTTAAGCCCGGCCTCGATCGGAACGCGACGTCGGTCAACAGTGATGGTGGGCGAAGTTGCCCATTTACCCTCTGGGATCAGGCCCCGGATCGTCGGGCGCAGTCACGAGCGGAAAGACATCCGGCTTGCGTGGTGCGTGGGCAACGCCCGGAGCTGCCTTGGCGGCGGCGCGGATTGCTGCAAGGCGGTTGCTTGCATCCTCGTCCGCTGCAGGCGCGTCGATTGCCGCGGGTGTTGCCGCTGCCGGTTCTTCCAGCAATACGGGCGCAGCAACTGGCTCGGCCTCCAGCAGTTTGAGCTCTGGCACTATGGCTTCCGGCAGGGGCTCCACCGGTGCGCTCAGGCGCTCCGGGGGGGTCTGCCAGCGGAAGGCATCGAGCTTGCCTGTCACGGGCGAGACCGGTGACCATTGGTCGCTCACCACGCCGTCCGCGACCCAGGCCTTGTCGCGCGCGGCGCGGGAGGCCCGGGAGAGCCATTCCCGGATGAGGCCAGTGTTGTCGGTCTCTGCCTCCACAAGGGCGGCCATGGTCAGGCAGGTGCGCACGCTCGGGCGCGGGTCCGGGCCGCTGAGCAGGGCATCCAGGCTCAGGTGCGCCAGCTTGAAATCAAGCGCGTCAATGGCGGCGCGAGCGACGGTGAGCTGGCTCTCCGGGTCTGCCGGCACCAGCTTTTCGAGGTGCCGGGCGCGGGTCAGCCGGTCGGCGGTTGAATCGCCCGGCCGCAGGTCGAGATAGACCTTGGCCAGATCCGGATGAGGCGCCGTCTTCCAGGCCTTCTCGATGAGCTTTGCCGCGCGCCGCAGATCGCCGCGCCGTCCAAGCAGTCGCCCGGCCAATGCCACGGCGGGCACGAGATCGGGGGCAAGGTCGGCGGCTTCCCGGGCCAGACGAAGGGCCTCGGTGGGCTCTTTTTCAGCGGTCTCGCCGGCAAGTGCTGTGAGCAGCACGGCACGCTGCCTGTTGGCTGTGGGCCGGTCGATGAGGCGCTGGGCCAGATTGGCCTCCACGGCGGCGATGGCCTGTGTCCAGTTGGCCGTATTGGAATGGTGGTCGAGCACCGCCTGTCCGGCCCATGGCAGGGGTGCAATGCGATGGGCCTGTTCTGCGTATTTCTGGGCGGCCAGTGCATCGCCTCGGCGTCTGGCTTCCGCATGCAGGCCGCGAAGGCCAAGCACCCGCGTGTCCTTGCGTTCGGCCATCTTGCCGAAGATGGCTTCTGCGCCAGTCCTGTCGCCGGACAGTTGGGCGGTCTGGGCTTGCAGCATCAGCACGAGCGGATCGGCTCCGAGGTGGCGACCAGCCTCCTCGGCAGCGCGGTTGGCATTGCGCAGGTCGCCTGCTCCAGCCGCGATCATGCCGCGGGCGAGAGCCGCGCGGCCCTTGCGCCGGCGCCGGCGCTCGGAGGATTGCGCCAGACGGCTTGGCAGGCGCCAGATGAAGCGCAGCAGGCCAAACAGGAGCATCAGCACGAAGGCCGCGCCCAGAAGGCCCGCCAGCGCGACTGCCACCGATGTCTCATAGTGTTGGCCGAGCCAGACGAGGGTGACTTCGCCCGGCCTGTCGGCGACCCAGGCGAAAGCGGCTGCCACGCCACCCAGAAGAGCGAGAGCCACGAGGATGCGGATCATGTCAGTTTCTCGCGGCGAGGGCGGCCATGGCCGCCTCGGTCAGTTGATGGGTGGCGCGTTCTGCGGCGAGGCGCTGCTGGGCCAGCTGGCCGAAGCCCTTGGAAATCTCTTTCGAAGCCTGTGGGAGGTGCTCCCAGGCAGCAACGATCGCAGCGCTGTCGCTGCGGGCAATGGCGGCTTCGATGCGTGACACGAGACTGGCGGGATCTTCGCCTGCAGCATCGCCTGCGGGACGGACCCGCACGAGCTTTGCGGCGCTGGCACTGAGCCGGTCGGCCAGGCCCATCCCCTCGGTCGAGGGCTCTGCTGCGCTCACGATGGGGCGGGCGACGGGCCCGAAGGCTTTCGCAAGGGCGTCAGCTGAGGGCACGCCACTGGCGGCGAGCGGCTGCAGGATTTTCAGGACTGCCGGGTCTGCCCCGAGCGATTCCGCCGCGGCGAACTCGAGCTTGAAGGGGCGTCCGCGATCGACAGCCAGCGCCAGGGCCTGTGCAACGACCGCCAGCGCGGTGCCATCATCCTTGCGTGCGTTTGCCGAGGCCTCGGGCTGGACCCGCGCCTCGCTCTTGGGTGCGGCAGCCTGAGCCTCGAGGCTCGCGAGCCGCTGTTCCAGGGGTGCCAGATCAACCAGAGGTGCAGGGG
>CAISZN010000369.1 GCA_903889985.1 uncultured Hyphomicrobiales bacterium
ACCTTCGCCGATGGCCCCGGCGTCGTGCCTGACCCCATCCATGGCGCGCAGTTCATGCACCAGATCTATACGGCGTCAGACCCGGCCTATTCGGGGCGCGTCACCGTCCCGGTGCTGTGGGATCGCAAGAGCGGGCAGATCGTCAATAACGAGTCCTCCGAAATCATCCGCATGCTGAATTCCGCTTTTGATGGCTTGGGCGCGAAGCCAGGTGACTATTATCCGGCCGCGCTGCGCGAAGAGATCGACGGGCTTAATGCGCGCATCTATGCGACCGTCAACAACGGTGTTTACCGCTCCGGCTTCGCGACATCACAGGCCGCCTATGAAGAGGCCGTCACAACCCTGTTCACGACGCTCGATGATCTCGACGACCGCCTCGCCACGCGCCGTTATCTGTGTGGGGAGACCATCACGGAAGCCGACTGGCGGCTGTTCACAACCCTGATCCGCTTTGATGCTGTTTATGCGGGCCACTTCAAGTGCAACCTGCGTCGCATCGCGGATTATCGGAATCTGTCAGGCTACCTGCGCGAGCTTTACCAGTGGCAAGGTATTCGCGAGACGGTGAACTTCACACATATCAAGCGGCACTATTATCAGAGCCACGTGAAGATCAATCCAACGGGCATCGTGCCGCTTGGGCCCCTGCTTGATCTGGATGCGCCGCACGGGCGAGGGTGAAATTCGAAGTTTATTCCGCAGCCTTGAACAGGTCACCAGCCGGAGCCTCGTTCGCGCTGAAATCGAGCTGGTCGATCCGCTCGCTGCGCCGCGCGATCTTCTCTGCTGATGTACTGATGCCTGAGGCATCCTCCTGCGCCTGACGCAAATGGGTGTCTAGCTTGCCCGCCCTGTCGCGCAGGCGTGTCACGTCATCGAGCAGATGGCGCACCTCCACCTGGATGAAATGTGCCTGTTCGCGCATGCGCGCATCACGCACCACCGCCTGCAACACCTGGATGGCGAGCATCAGCAGCGAGGGAGACACGATCAGGATGCGCGCGCGGTGGGCTTTCTGCACCACATCCTCGAAATGCTCGTGCAGGTCCGCATGAATCGATTCCGAGGGCACGAAGAGCAGGGCGATGTCCTGCGTCTCGCCGGGCAGGAAATAGCGCTCGGCAATGTCCTTCACATGCTTGCCTACATCCGCACGCACGCGCGACTGGGCGTTGCGCTTGTCCTCGGGCGTCTGCGCCTCGCGTAGCGCTGCGAAGGCCTCGAGCGGGAATTTCGCATCGACCACCATGACCCGGTCATCACCCGGCAGGCGGATCACGCAGTCCGGGCGGTTGCGGTTCGACAGGGTGTGCTGGAATTCATAGGATCCCTGCGGCAGGCCATCGCGCACGATGCTTTCCATGCGGCCCTGACCAAAGGCGCCGCGGCTCTGCTTGTTGGCGAGAATGTCCTTCAGGCTCACCACTTCGCCTGTGAGATCGGTGAGGCGCGCCTGTGCCCGGTCAATCACGGCCAGACGCTCGCCAAGTTTGGCCAGCTGCTCGGAGGTGGTGCGCGCATTTACCTCCAGGTTCTGGCCGACCCTTGCGCCGACCGCGTCGAGTCGGTCCGCCATGATCCGGGCAAGGTCCGTCTGCCGCGAGGTCATCACCTCTGCCATGCTGCGCAGCCGACCGGTCAGCTCCGCGTTGAGCCTTGTCAGCTCGCCCATCTTGTCATCGATCTCGCGCTGCCGCTCGGCCCCGGCTGCGGCCTCCAGCGCCTGCGACCGGCCTGCCCGCAGGGTCGAGATGGTGATCACGAGCAGGAGCAGGCAGGCAATGGCCAGCCCCCCAAGGGTGAGCTGGGTTCCGGTCAGGGGAATGCCGGCGAGGGTGAGAATGACCTTGTCCATGCCCCTTCATACCACGGAGAGGGTAAAAATAGAACAAAAAGAGAACTTCATTTTGGATGAAATGCCTCGAATCAGGCAGTGGCTTCCCCAGCATGAAAATTGACCCGCCTCGCCGGTCCGCTTAAGTCAGAGCCGAACACATCCGAGCTGCAGCCATGGCCCTGAGACCCATCATCATACTTCCCGATACGCGCCTGCGCGAGATCTCCCGCCCCATCGAGCGGCTCGACAGCGCCACCGGCAGCCTGATCGAGGACATGCTGGCGACCATGTATGACGCGCCGGGCATCGGCCTTGCCGCGATCCAGATCGCCGAGCCCGTGCGCCTCGTCACCATCGACGTGGCGGGCAAGGACGAGCCGCCCGCGCCCATGGTCTTCATCAACCCGGAGATCACCTGGGCCTCGGAAGACAAGAACGTGCATGAGGAGGGCTGCCTCTCGATCCCGGATTATTACGAGGAGGTCGAGCGGCCGAGCCGCGTGCGCGTGCGCTTCCGTGATCGTGAGTTCAAGGAGCAGGAGATCGATGCCGATGGCCTGCTCGCCACCTGCATCCAGCACGAGATCGACCATCTCAACGGCGTGCTCTTCATCGACTATCTCTCGCGCCTGAAGCGCGAGCGCGTGACCAAGAAATTCGCCAAGGCCGCACGGCAGGGCTGACCCATGCGCATTGTTTTCATGGGCACGCCGGATTTTTCCGTTCCGGTGCTGACCGAGATCCTGGGTCATGGCCATGAGGTCGTTGCGGTCTATACGCGCGCGCCCAAGCCCGCCGGCCGCGGCATGGGTGAACGCAAGTCACCGGTGCATGAATTGGCCGAGCGCTTTTCCATTCCGGTGCACACGCCAAAAAGCCTGCGCAATGAGGTCGCAGCCGAGCTGTTTCGATCACACGAGGCAGATGTTGCGGTGGTCGTGGCCTATGGCCTGATCCTGCCACTGCCGATCCTCGAAGCCCCGCGTCGGGGCTGCCTCAACCTGCATGGTTCCCTGCTGCCGCGCTGGCGTGGTGCAGCACCCATCCAGCGCGCCATCATGGCGGGTGATGCGCAGACCGGCGTCATGGTCATGCAAATGGAAGAGGGGCTCGACACGGGCCCCGTCGGCATGGTCGAGCGGGTGGCCATCGGCGCCAACGAGACAGCGGGTGAATTGCACGATCGCCTATCGCTCTTGGGCGCCGACCTGATGGTGCGCGCCCTGTCCGCGCTGTCTCGCGGCAGCCTCGTCTTTCAGGCACAGTCGGAAGACGGCGTCACCTATGCCCACAAGATCGAAAAGGCGGAATCGCGCATCGACTGGTCACGTCCGGCGCAGTCCGTGCACGACCACATCCGCGGCCTCTCCCCCTTTCCCGGTGCCTGGTTCGAGGCCGACTTCGGCCGCGGCCCCGAGCGCATCAAGGTGCTGCGCACGGTGATGGCTTCGGGACAGGGTGAGCCGGGCAAGCGCCTGTCGGATGACCTGACGGTGGCCTGCGGCGAGGGTGCGGTGCGTCTCGTCGAGATCCAGCGCGCCGGCAAGGGCCCCATGAAGGTGGACGAGTTCCTGCGTGGTGTGCGGGGGCTGCCGGAGCGGCTGGGGTGAGTTGGGTCAGTTCGCGTGGTGCGGATGGACGCAAAAACACAATGGCAATGCTGTTTATCAAAAGACAAAATAATCATATTCGCTAATCATCTTGCGGAGGCCGAAGTTCTTCCGGAACAATGTCAGGGTGCTGCCGGTATAAGCCCTGAGAGATTTCGAACAATTCTGCCATTGCTCCGCCAACATGAACTATGTAGTCGGAATACTCTTGTGGACTCGTGTTCACCTTGAGATAGTGCGATATGCGGTCTATGCTGGCGACAGCACCTGCAATAATGCCATCAAGTCGTAGTGCTTTGTCACGATCCATGAATAAATCCTCCCTGCAAAGTCGAAGTGCATCACATACTCTTAAATAGACGATCCCACTTCGAAAACCCAGAATTTCCATTACTCGTGCAAGCAAGCATACATCTTTGGAATGCGACGCCAAAGTCGCTGGTGGGAAGCGCCAATTCACTGCAAATGCGACGGCAATCTGGCGGGTTACCATTCCCATTGTCAAAGCATTTAAACACGGGAAGTGAGGGGGTGCGTGGGGTAAAAAGGCCCTGCGGAGTTAGCCCAAGCGCATCTGTAAGCGATACGGGTTTGTCATCTACATATGCATAGAGGCTGCTGCCTGCATCGAGCCCAAGCGGATCCGGCTCAACATACCGACCAACCGTCGCATCATAATGCCGGTGCCAGTTCCAGGCGAGGCCCGTTTCGAGCTGGAACCACTGGCCCGGGAAGCGCGCGTCGAGGGTGCGGCTGCCGGTTATCGACAGGGGTTCGCCGAAGGGCTTGTACTCCGCTGACCAGACGAAGTTGCCGGTTCCATCACTCATGCGCACCGGCCGCGTCAGATGGTCGGTGTGCACAAAGGAGAAGGTGGGCGCATAAACGTTTGGCTGGTCGATCACCGCGACGGGCAGATCTCCTAGCCACACATATTCACGTTGTGTCGCGCCGGTGGCATCGAGCTCGGCGATGATGTGTCCGTCGAGGTCATAGGCATAGATGACCGGCCCGATTTTGCTTGCCGGAGCAGCACGGCGCACGAGGCGGCCGAGCGGATCATAGGCGTAGGTCGCTGGCGTTGCGGAGGCCCCGGTCACCGCGACCTGCGTCAGTCGCCCTTCATCGTCATGGGTGAAGGTCGTCGTCGTACCGGACTGCGTCTGCGCGCTGACATGGCCTGATGCATCATAGGTGAAGGCACGCGTGACCTTGCCCGCCTGCGACAGGCTGGCGAGGTGGTTCGAAGTCGCGGGATAGGTGTAGGTTGTCGGCGTTCCCGCGCTGGTTTCATTGAGCCGATTGCCGACACCATCATAGCTCCAGGTCAGGGTCGCGCCGCCGAAGGTCGCAGAGGCCAGGCGGCCCACCGGCGTATAGGTGTAGCTTTGCGACGAGGCTGCATTGAGCTTGTCGGTCATGGCACTCAGGCGGTCACCGGTCCAGTTGAGGGTGCGGTTGAGCAATGCTGTGCCGCTGCTGCTGGACAAAGTGATTCCGGTGATGTGGCCATCCGTGTCGCGGGCAAAATTTTGCGTCAGTCCGTTTCCAAACGTGAGGCTGGCGGGGCCGTCGAAAGGCATCCATGTCACGTTCATGACCAGCGCCCGCGCGGTCGAGCGATCCGCGGAGAAGGAGTTGATGCGGGTGACGCGGCCAAGCCTGTCCCGCACGAAGGCGATGGTGCGTCCGGACGGATAGGTCATGCCGCTGACATTGTCGGCGGCATCATAGGTATATTGCACACTGAAGGCGCTGGAGAGCGGCGATATGGCCTGCCGTTCTGTGATGACGCGCCCCGCTGAATCGTAAGTGCGCTGGATCGATGCTGCCGCATTCGACAGGCGCGTGAGGTGGCCCTTGGCAGCGCCAGAGGCTGGGTCATCCCACACGAGCGTGACATCGCTGGCGCTCATGCCGGGCGTCGTCTTGGTGAGCATGCGGCCGCCTGCATCATAGGTGTAGGTCGTCACAATGCTCCGAGCATCCGTGCGCTTTGTGATGAGCCCGCGCGCATCCCGCACATAAGTGATCGTGCCACGGTCAGGCGATGTTTCCGCGACCACCTCGCCGAAGCCATTGCGCTGATAGGTCGTCGTGAGGCCGCGCGGATCCTGATGGCTTGTGATTTCGTCCTGGGCGTTGCGGCTCAGTGTCGTGGTCGCGGGCAGTGCGTCGGTGAGGCTGATGACCCGGTTCAGCGCATCGAGCCCATAGCTTGTTGTGCTGCCGGCGCCATCGGTCACGCTCACCGCATGTCCGACGCGATCATAGCCGATGCGCGATGTCGGCACGCTGCTGCTGCCAACCGTGCGGATCAGGCGACCGAGTTCGTCGAAGACATTGGCCTGTGCGAAGCTCGTCACACCCGCCGCCGTTGCCATGTTGACCGCGGTCGCCGCGCCCGTGGCATCGCGCTGGTAGGTGACCGTCTCGCCCGCTGGCGTCACGAGGCGCGTGAGGCGACCGCCGGCGTCATAGGTCATCAGCGTTGTACCGCCGAGCGGACTGACAAGGCTGGTGAGATTGCCGGCCGCGTCATAGGCAAAGCGCGTGATGGCGGGCGCGCCAGAAGGATCGCGCGTCATGGACGCCAGCCGTCCGCGCGGATCATAGGTGAGTGCGGTGATCGTACCATTCGGGTCGGTGATGGAGGTCGGCTGGCCGAAGCGGTTCCAGGCGGTGACCGTGGTTGTCAGGCCATTTGTGTCTGTCGATGAGGCAAGAAAGCCGGATTGCGAATAGGTATAGCGAACGGAATCGCCGCTGCCTGCGAGCGGGCCATCGACGGAGGCCAGCAGGCCGCCGTCGGTGTATGTGTAGGTCCAGCTGCGCACCTGCCCGGCGCTGGCACCGCTCGTCTTGTCCGTCTGCGCCATCTGGGAGAGCCGGCCGTTCGCATCATAGGTGTAGTCGGTGGTGAGGCCAGGCTCCGCCTTCTGCGTCACGAGATAGAGGGTCGGGTGCCAGATGTAGGTTGTTGTGACAGCGTCTGGCGTTCCATAGCCGCGCGTCAGCGAGGTCACGAAGCCGCGCTGGTCGCGCGTGTAACGGATCTGTCGTCCCTCACCATCTGTTGTCTGGACGAGGTTTGTCTGGTTGGTGTCGCCTGACGTCTCATAGGCGAAAGCTCTCGTGTCAGCAGCGCAATTGGCGGAGGCGACACCCTCGACCTGCGTCATCAGGCTCGGCCCGGCAACATCGGTGCGATAGTGATAGACGGTGTTCTTCCCGAGTGGATTGGTGACGGTCGACGTCAGGTTCGCCTCGTCATAGGCAAAGCGCCAGGTCCCACTGCCGGCCTGCGTCTGGTTGGTGACGACGCGGCGCTGGTCATCATAGGTCCACGCAGACATGCGATTGCCGCGTTCGTCGATGACGCCGGTCAGCGCGTCGGGAAATTTCGCGTTGGCATATTCGTAGGTGAGATTGCTGGCCGCAGTCGTTCCATCGCCAGCATAAGTGACGCCGGTCAGGACAAACGAATTTGGCGGTCGCGATGTGAAGACGCGGCCAGCCAGCGCGGCTGTGCCGTCGCTGGTCATGGCATAGCCATAAGTGGCAAGCACGCCGGCCTGATCCGAGACGCTCGTCATGAGGCCATTGCCGTCATAGGCAAAGGTCAGTGCGCGCCCGAGAGTGTCGGTGACACGCGTATTCCTGCCGCCGGTCCATTCCAGTTTCTGCCGATAGCCGTCGACAAACAGGATCGTGAGAAGCTGGCCCTGCCGGTTGAACTGATACTGCGTGCCATCCGTGTCCGTCGCGGTGAAAAGCCCTTCCGCGTAAACGAGGGTTTCCGGCGCATTCCATTTGCGCACGCGCTGATCGGTGGCGCGATTGTAGAAGCCAGGGACATAGCGTCCCGAATTGATCTCGAACTGAATCTGCTTGCCTGATGGGAAGGTGATGACAATGCCGCCAGGCTGTTCATTCCCATCCGGCCAGAAGGCTGCGAAGCCATCGAAATTGGTGCGCCATCCCCGTCCCAGCCGCGAGGCAGGGGCCGGATTGTCCATCATCCCCTCAACAAAGGGATCGCTCGAATAGGTTCGGGTCAGCGCCAGCGGATGGTCCGTGCCGATGCGAAAGTCAGTGATGGATTCGCTGAGGACGCCAAGCTTGGGATCGACCGGATCGCCAACAGTATTGCAGGGGTTTGGATCCTTGTCCTTGCGGAAGTCGCAGCCGGTTGCACCTCCGGTTTCGCCAGCATCGCAGACGGGCCATGAAAACCCGCCAACCGTATAGATAGGGTTGGACGGGTTTGGATGATCGTTGCAGTTCATTTGCGAAAGCCGACCTTGCGTGTCGTAGCCTTCGCGGCACTCCCAGGGGCCGGGTTGTGGCCCGTAGATCGTCTCCGCCTGCCGGATTGCGCATTCGACGCCGGATGCACAGCTAAGCCCGCTCGATTGCCAGGGAATTGCAGCGTCCCAGTGTTCTGCGTGCGATGGGGCGGTCGCAAGTCCGAGTGCGAGCGATAAGCCAACTCCAACCAGCAGGCGCCGGCGAAGCGAGGAACTGTGGGCAGGCTCGAAAGAAAAATGCGGAGCCATGGGTGCCTCCTAAATGGATGGGAGAAAGTAATTAATCCTAGAACATACCAAGAACATAAGAGAAAAAACATATATCAGAAAGGAGAATTTTGGGCGCAATGGCCTAAATTGGGCAATACTTAAGTGATCTCTTGACTTATCTGCCCGCTTCGATCACTTAAGCAAATGCTTCATCAACAAGCTCCTCTCGACCTCCTCTTCCACGCTCTGGCGGATCCTGCCCGGCGCAACATGATCGAGCGGCTTTCGCGTGGTCCGGCGAGTGTGAGCGAGCTTGCAAAGCCTCTGGCCATGTCGCTGGCGGCTGTCGTGCAGCATCTGCATGTGCTCGAGGCGAGCGGGATTGTTGCGTCTGAAAAGACTGGTCGCGTGCGAACCTGTCGCATCGAGCCGGATGGTCTCAGTCTTGCCGAGCAATGGATCAACGAGCGTCGCGCAGGTTGGGAGCGCCGTCTGGATCGACTTGGCGCTTATCTCGCCGAAAACCCTGAAGACCCCGGTGAGGAGTGACTCACATGACCGATCGAAATGCCGTCCATGCCACCTTCCGCATTGAGCGCACCTATCCGGCCAGCCCCGCGCGGGTCTTCCGCGCCTTCTCTGTCCTCGACGAAAAGTTGAAATGGTTTGGTGGCCCCAGTGAGTGGGAGCGCGTCCAGCCAACTTTCGACTTCCGCGAGAGCGGCCGAGAGACCTGCGCGGGCACGCCTCCTGGGGGCGAGGCTCATGCGTTCAATGCGCTCTATTGGGATATCGTCCCGAATGAACGCATCATCTACGCGTATGAGATGCATATTGGCACCCGCCGCATCTCCGTCTCACTGGCCACCGTCGAGTTCAGGCAGGAGGGGAAGGGCACCCATCTCGTCTTTACCGAACAGGGCGCCTTCCTCGATGGCTACGACGATGCGGGCAGCCGCGAGCATGGGACGAACTGGCTGCTCGATAATCTTGGCGCAACCCTGGGCGATCAGTCGAAGGGATAGACCCCCGGCTCGTGCGGATAGGCCGCCTCGATTCCGTAGACCCCGGATCGCAGCATGGCCTCCCAGCTTTCGCGGGTCGTTGCGCCAATGTGGGGAGAGCCAAAAAAGTTCGGCACATCGAGCAGGGGATTGCCATTGGCGGGCTCGACCGCAAAGACATCGAAGGCCGCGCCGCCCAGATGGCCGCTTTCGAGACGCTCCTTCAGCGCCACCTCGTCGACCAGGGAGCCGCGCGCGATGTTGATGAGCAATGCACCCTGCTTCATCTGGTCAAGCACTGCGCCTGTGTACATCCCAAGCGTCGTCGCATTGCGCGAGAGGTGTATCGTCAGCACGTCCGAGCGCGCCCACAGTTCTTCCGCAGTGACATTCTGGACGCCGTATTCCTGGCAGAATTCAGAAATATCGACCCGGTCGCTGGCGAGGATCTCGACGCCGAAGGGTTGCAGCAGCTTCACCACTTCCTTGCCGATGTGGCCGCAGCCGTGGATGCCCACCGTCTTGCCGCGCAGGTCGCCGCCAAAGCCCATGGGTCCGGTCCATTTGCCATTGCGCAGGATAGTCGAGAATTGGTGCACCCGTCGCAGGGCATAGATCATGAAGCAGATCGTCAGTTCGGACACGGACACTTTGTTGATGCCCGCCGCCCACCACATGCTGATGTTGTGGCGCTTGAGGATCGCCGGGTCGATGTGATCGACACCGGCCGAGCACAGGGAGATCACGTTCAGCTCCGGCAGGGCGGCGCAGACCTTTTCGGTGAAGCGGTCGAGGCCGATGACCGCTGCTTCATAGCCGCGCAGATAGTCGATCAGCTCATCCTCGCTCATGCGGTGCCGGTCCGTGGGAAACTTCGTATCCGGATAGCGGGCGACGAATTCCGCCTTCAATTCGGGGAAGAAGTCGAAATAGGGGGTGGTCACGGCGACCCGCGGCATGGCGTTTCCTTCGGCAAGTGTGTTCTGGCCTCAACCTATCAGCCGGAGCGTGCAGGGGGGAAGGGTTTCGCCGGCCGCCCTGATGCCCTAGAGGAGGGGCGAAACGGATTTCTCGATGCCCCGCTACAAGATCACCATCGAATATGACGGACGCCCCTATGTGGGCTGGCAGCGCCAGGAGAATGGCCTGTCGGTGCAGCAGGCGATCGAGGAGGCGTTCCGGAAATTCTGCGGCCAGCAACTTGTGGTGCACGGAGCCGGACGCACCGATGCGGGCGTTCATGCAAGTGGGCAGGTCGCCCATGTCATTCTCAACAAGGCCTGGCGCACGGATGTTGTGCGCGATGCGGTCAACGCCCACCTGCGCCCGCATCCGATTGCCATTCTCGCCGCAGAGGTCGTGCCGGAGGAGTTTGACGCGCGCTTCTCGGCCAGCAAGCGACACTATGTCTATCGCATCATCAACCGCCGGTCCGATCTTGCCCTCGACCATGGTCTCGCATGGCTGGTGCGGCGCAAGCTCGATGCCGCGGCCATGCACGAAGCAGCCCAGCTTCTCGTCGGCCGTCACGACTTCTCGACCTTCCGTGATTCCGAATGCCAGGCGAACAGCCCCGTGCGAACCCTCGAACGCCTCGATGTGGTGCGGGAGGGTGAACGCATCGACGTTCACGTGAGCGCACTGTCCTTCCTGCACCGCCAGGTACGCTCCATGGTCGGTTCGCTCGAGCATGTGGGCTCGGGCAAATGGACAGCTCAGGACCTTCGCGCAGCGCTTGAAGCTCGTGACCGTGCGCGCTGCGGGCAGGTGGCACCCGCCGACGGCCTCTATCTTTCGCGTGTGGATTATCCGCCGTCAGATCAGCTGTGAGAGCAGAAACTCACAGGTGAGGTCGCATCCGACTGCCAGTGCGGCAATGCCGCCAGACACCCCCAGCGCGGTCTGCACCACGAACCAGCGCAGATGGGCAAAGAGGGCGGCAAAAGCAAAGCCATAGAATTGCGCCAGTTCCGGCGTCGCCATGTCGAGGGCAAAAAGGTAGCAGGGCAGGGCCATGAAGCTCCCCGCGAGGACCGTCGACCAGTTGCAGGCGACCAGGAAACGCGGATAGCGATCCCGCAGTGAGAGGCTCCGGGCCAGGCCGAAGACAATCAGGGGCAGGGTGAGCATGCAGATGGCCATGCGCTCCAGCACATCCACGGTCAGGCCGAAGTCATCAAAAAGCCACCCCCCCGGCACGAGCAGGCCGTGGCTCGCCCGTTCAGCCGCGAGCATCGTCACGAAGGCAGGGCTCAGCAGGAGAAAGGCGAAAAAGCTGCGGCGGACGCCCTTCCGGCTGGCGTCGAACAGGTGCAGGCCCTGCCGGCGGCGCTGGAGAAGATCGATGGTCGCGGACAGCGACCGGGCGATTTCATCGGCTGCGATGATCATGCGGACCCTCCGAGTCGGACTGGGACGACGCACTCAAGACTGAGAAGATTAGACTTAAGTATCATGACGCCTGCAAGGCGAAAGGAGTGGCGACCCGACTCGGATACCGGCAGGTTGCTGCCAAATGAGGCACAGCGGACCTCTAATCCCGCTATTCTGGATTTTTTCTGAGGCCTCAAATATCAACAAACCCGAACCGCAACCGGAGTCCTTTAGAGGCGGAGCCGTGGACGCCGACCGGGATGCAGTGGCGCTTGGGTCAGAACATCCGATTGACCATGCATATCTCAAGAATTTCGTTCCAAGGACTTTGGGCGTCAAAATCTGAAGGCTTGCGAACCGACTGGCGCGGAGATCGCGCAATGCCTTGAATACGTAAATATGCAAGTCGGAGGGCGTGACGTGACGTCGCTAAAGGGAATGGATTTTCGTGCCGCATTTAGCATCTTTAGCGAGGATGGAAAACGAGGTGCTGATATTTGCGAGTTCAGCAACGGCAAGACATATCTCGATGAGAAGGAGTGGGTAGAAGGAACGACGTTTAAAAATCGGCATGGCGGCAGCCTTGTCGGGCCGTTCAATTCTACCGAAGAGGCAGAGAAATTCATTGTCCCCACCGATTGGTTTCTTGGCCGCCCTCGACGATGAACGCGCGGTGCAACCATCAATATCTTCGGGAAAGCACGCGCGAAGTCAGACCGCCGCCATTGCGGTACGGCGGGTCGGCGAGACGCGATTTGCGGCGTAGCGCAACGTGCTGAAATTCGGGTTGAGCAAATGAGCGAAAAACTCATACTTTGACATCAATCCTGATGGCACTCTGATGAATGGAACGACCCAAATGTCACTGACTATTCGGCCAGTCCAAAAGGGAGAGGCTGCCCTGGTGCTTTCGCTTGTTCGTGAACT
This sequence comes from uncultured Hyphomicrobiales bacterium, assembly GCA_903889985.1. Taxonomy (GTDB): domain Bacteria; phylum Pseudomonadota; class Alphaproteobacteria; order Rhizobiales; family Beijerinckiaceae; genus Terripilifer. Next base: position 12,275 of record CAISZN010000369.1, read on the forward strand.
GGCCGAATACAAAAACTTGTCCAGTGAGGTTGACGCAACCGTGGACCTTCTCGACGATGCGCTGTTTCGGGGCCATTCATCGATCTATTGTGATTTTGCTGAATGGAACGGTGATGTAGTTGGTTTTGCACTTTATTTTCTGAATTTTTCGTCGTTTAGGGGTCGCAACGGCCTTTACCTTGAGGATTTATTTGTGCGCCAGTCGCATAGGGAGAAAGGCATCGGTCGAGCAATGCTGCAACACTTGGCCGACCGATGCGTTTCGGAAGGATGGACGAGATTCGAATGGAATGTGCTGGATTGGAATAGTCCAGCCATTGAATTTTACAAGTCGTGCGGCGCAACCCTGATGACGGAGTGGACGACTTGTCGAGTGACCGGGGAAAATCTTCGACAGTTAGCCAAGGGTAACTTGGCAAGAGGTAAGACGTGATTGCAACTGATTCACATCGCACCCTTGCAGATCTGCTTTAAACGGCGCCGAGGCTGCATGAGCCCGCTTCGTTCGAAAATCCTAAATAGGCGGACATTGCGCCAGCCGTGTAAAAATCAAAGCGGCCCCCGAAGGGGCCGCCCGAAAACTTTAAGAAGCGTGGTTCAGCTCGCGGCCTTCGCCTCGCGGCGGCGGGCGGTCAGGACGAACTCCGTATAGCCGTTTGCCTGTTCGCGACCCTTGAAAATCAAGTCCTGCGCAGCCTTGAAGGCGATGCCGTCAAAGCTTGGGGCCATGGCCTTGTAGAGCGGATCCCCGGCATTCTGACGATCAACGACAGCAGCCATGCGCTTCAATGCCTCGGTGACCTGAGCCTCAGTCACGATGCCGTGGCGCAGCCAGTTGGCAATATGCTGGCTCGAAATGCGCAGGGTCGCACGATCTTCCATGAGGCCGACATCGTGAATGTCGGGCACCTTGGAGCAGCCGACGCCCTGGTCGATCCAGCGCACCACGTAGCCGAGGATGCCCTGGCAGTTGTTGTCGAGTTCCTGCTGGACCGCATCGGGTGCGAAGTTCGACTGCGAGATCGGCAGGGTGAGAATGTCAGAGAGCTTGGCCTTCGGACGCGATGCCAGTTCCTTCTGTCGGGCGAAGACATCGACCTGATGGTAGTGCAGCGAATGCAGGGTCGCGGCCGTGGGCGAGGGCACCCATGCGGTGTTGGCACCAGACTTCGGATGGCCGATCTTCTGGACCAGCATGTCGGCCATGCGGTCGGGGGCTGCCCACATGCCCTTGCCGATCTGCGCCTTGCCGGGCAGGCCGCGCTCGAGACCGACGTCCACGTTGGAGTCTTCATAAGCTGCAATCCACGGCAGGGCGCGCATGTCGTTCTTGCGCACGACAGGTCCCGCTTCCATGGACGTATGGATCTCATCGCCGGTGCGGTCGAGGAAGCCCGTGTTGATGAACACAACGCGATCCTTCGCGGCCAGGATGCAGGCGGCGAGATTGACGGTCGTGCGGCGCTCCTCGTCCATGATGCCCATCTTCAGGGTGAAGCGGGGCAGGCCGGCGAGGTCCTCAGCACGGGCGAAGAGCTCGTTGCCGAGTGCCACCTCGTCAGGGCCATGCATCTTCGGCTTCACGATGTAGACAGAGCCGGCACGTGAATTCTTGACCTGCTGCGAACCCTTGATGTCATGCACGGCAATCACGGCGGTGATGGCCGCATCAACCATGCCTTCGGGCACTTCGTTGCCGTCGGAATCGAGTACCATGTCCGTGTACATGTGGTTGCCCACATTGCGTGCGAGCATCAGGCTGCGGCCGGAGAGCCACAGCATCTTGCCGTTGGGCTTCGTATAGCTGCGGTCGGGATTGAGCTTGCGCTCAAGGGTGCCGCCAGCCTTTTCGAAATGCGCCGTCAGCGTGCCCTTCATCAGGCCGAGCCAGTTGCGATAGACGACGACCTTGTCTTCCGCATCGACTGCAGCGACCGAGTCCTCCATGTCCATGATGGTGGTCAGCGCGGACTCCATCACGAGATCGGCGACGCCAGCCGGATCGGTCTTGCCAATGGGATGGGTCTTGTCGATCTTCAGCTCGATATGCAGGCCATTGTTGACGAGCAGCACGAGGGTTGGGGCTGCCGCATCACCGAGCCAGCCGGCAAGCTTTGAAGGATCCTTGAGGCCAGTCTTCGCGCCGCCCTGCAGGGTGACAACGAGTGCCCCATCCTCGATGGCATAGGCTGTCGACTGGGCGTGGCTGCCGGAGGCGAGAGGAGCCGCCTGATCGAGGACCTCGCGGGCCTTGGCGATGACCTTGGCGCCACGGGCCGGGTTGTAGCCCTTGCCCCGCTCGGCACCGCCTTCGTCGGAGATGGCATCCGTGCCATAAAGCGCGTCATAGAGGCTGCCCCAGCGGGCATTGGCGGCATTCAGGGCATAGCGGGCGTTGGAGACCGGCACGACGAGCTGGGCGCCGGCAATGCGCGCAATGGCATCGTCCACATTGGCTGTGGTGATGGTTGCGGCGGCGGGCTCGGGCAGAAGGTAGCCGATGCTGCGCAGGAAGGCCTCATATTCAGCCGCGTCATGGGGCTTGCCCTTGCGGGCCAGATGCCAGGCGTCGATCTTGGTCTGCAGCTCGTCGCGGAAGCCGAGCAGGGCCTTGTTTTTCGGCGCGAGGTCGCTGAGAAGGCTCGCCAATCCGGCCCAGAAGGCATCCGGGGTGATCCCTGTCCCCGGCAGGGCCTCCTGCGCGATGAAATCGTGCAACTCCTTGGCGACCTTAAGCCCGCTTACCGAAACACGATCCATCACAATCTCTCCTTCCGCGGGCGCAAAGGGCGCCTTCGCCCCAAAACCGATAGAACGGCACAAGGTGCGGTGCAACCAGCGGGCCAGACCCCGGCCCCTACTTTCCGAGCTTCGCCCGCCCCTCCTCCACATAGTTGCGGACGAAGTCCCGCAGTCTGGGATCGGGCCTGAGCTTGGCCTGAAAGAGCGCCTCGGTCTTGTCGTCCGTCAGGTAGCTCGGGACAAACTTCATCGTCTTGAGCGCGTCCTCCCGGTACTCGGGATCATTGTTCACGGCAGTGAAGGCCTTGCGGATCGCCTCACTCGCCTCTTTGGGCGTTCCGGGCGGCATGACGATGATGCGCAGGAAAACCGTGCCAACCGAATTGATGAGGCGGAAGGCGTCCCACAAATCGCCCTTCGGCGGCTCCCGGCCAACCTCCTTGAGAAAGTCGACGAAGTGCTTGGCCGGGATGCCATCCGCATCGGGGGAGGTGATGAATGTCTCGCCATCATCGAGAGGATCGAACCAGAGGGTCGTGATCTCGCCCTTCTTGACGAGGTTGGGTTCGATGGTCGCCCGATAGGTCGGCATGCTCTCCGGATAGGCCTGGATCTCGTTGCGCTCGAGGGCGAGGCGCGCCTCCGCCGAGCCTGGATAGTTCGAGATGTAGTGATACTTGAGCCCGAGCATGTCGAACTGCATGCGCTCGCGGATGTCCTTGTCGGATTCGGGCAGGAGACCGCCAATCCAGAAATCCTTCGCCTTCATGATGTCGGCGGGCTTCCTGATGCCGGGCGCTATGTCACTGCGCGCATAGGTGACGCTGATGCCGGGGCCGCCCGCCACGAATGTGTATTTGGAAACATCGATCCGCAGCGATGCTTCCCCAATGGCCGATTTCGAGGCAACGCCGGTAAAATAGCCAACGGTCAGGCCATCCGGCGGGGCCACTTCGCCAAGCCAGTTGGCGCCGATGACGCCGCCCGCTCCCCCCATGTTGCGCACGACAATCTGGGGATTGCCGGGGATGTGCTTGCCGATGTGCCGGGCGAGCAGGCGCGCCTCGACATCGGTGGGGCCACCCGGCGTAAAGTTGACGAGAATGCCGAGCGTCTTGCCCTGATAGAACTCGGCGGCTTCAGCCGTGAGGGCGAAAGTGGCTGCAACGGCAGCCAACACCGCCCGCGCAGTTTTCGCGAAACCCGTCATGTCGTTTCATCCCTGTGGTCTTCTGTAACAGCGGGGCCCTTCTGCGTGGCCCCGCTCCTGAAGCTATCTTACTTCTTCGCAGCCGCGGGGGAAGTCTGGGCCAGCGCTCGCTTGTAGTAGCTCGTGTCCACGTAGCGCGAGATCGGGCCCATCTTCTTCTTGGGCTCGCCATAGGTCTCGCGGATCTTGAGCACGGTCTTCACGCCCTTGATGTCCATGGCCGAATGGGGGATCAGTCCGCCCGGACCCACGAGGCGCGGATAAAGCTTTTCCGCATCTTCCTGAGTCATGGTGGGGATGTGCTTGCGCAGCACGGCGATGGAAAGCTCCTTGTCCTTGAAGATCAGGTCAGTGGCGGCAACGACGGCCCGGATGAAGGGCGCCAGGTCCGCTTCGTGGTCCTTTGCCCAGCTCGTGCGAACAACCATGGCGCTGCCCTGGTAGGAGCCGAGTTCCTTGGCCGCGTCGGCAAGCAGCTTGAAGCCCTGCTTCTGCACTTCGATGTCGGTTGGTGCGCCGATGATCGCAGCCACCGCCTTATTGTCGCGCATGGCTTCCAGGCGCTTGTCGGTATTGCCGACACTGATGACCTTGTAATCCTTGTCGACCGTCAGCTTTCCCCGCTGCTTCAGGATCTGGTACAGGACGATTCCATAGCCTGACTTCAGGGCGTCAACGGCAACCGTCTTGCCCTTGATATCCGCATAGCCGTTGATGTCGGCTCTGGTCATGAGGCTGTTCATGCCACCATGCACGCCCATGAAGGCGACCATGTCATAGGGACCCGGGAGCGGAATATCGCTCTGCCCCTCTGCATAGGCCACGATGTTGTCGAAGGCTGTCGAGATGACGTCGAACTTGCCTTCATAGAAGCCCTTGATCTGTTCGACCGATCCATTGGTCTGGGCATAGGTGAGCTTGACGCCTTCCTTTTCGAAGAAGCCCTTTTCCTGTGCAATCCAGACCGGCAGGTTGGTGGCGCCGCCAAAGGTCATCATGCGGATTTCTGCAGCACCGGTTGGTAGCGCGGCGCAGGCGAGCATGCAGGCCGAAGCGGCCGCGAGTGAAAGTTTGCGAAACATCTGGTCCTCCCGGGATGATTGAGTTGTTTACTGCACCGGCCGCTTCGTGGCGGCCGGTGGATGTCTGTGTCAGGGATAGCCGGGGAAGGTCCCGAAGGAGCCGAAGCCCCACTGGCTGCGCAGCGTATCCTTGGGCCATGTCTTGGGACGCAGGGGGCGTTCCTCATGCCAGGGGCGCGGCTCCCAGTAGCCGAGTTCCTCGTCTTTCATGAGATCCATTTCGGCAAAGAGCTCGACACGGATCTCGTCAGGATTGCGATGGTAAGCAGCAATGTTGTGACCGACCACATGGCGTAGCGGACCCCACACGAGCTGCACTTTCTTTCTGGTCAGGAAGTCGCAGGCATCGTGAATCGCACCCCAGTCGCGCAATTCGAAGGCGATGTGATGCAGCTTCTCTTCAGGAAAACGGACGAAGTTGATCGTGTGGTGATCGACGCCGCAGCGAAGGAAGGAGAAGTGATCACCCATCCAGTCGGAGACACGGAAGCCGAGCACGTCGCAATAGAAGCTGGTGAGCTTCTGAACATCGTTCACGCGATAGGCCACATGCCCGAACTTGACCGGCTGGATGCCGTTTTCCGCACCATCATCCGGGGAGAATGTGTATTCGGAAAAGACCTCGATCAGCGTCCCCTTCGGATCGGTGAAGGCGATGGCCTGTTCGACGCCCGGCGTAATGCCCTTGCGCATCTCGCTCTTGACGCCATGGCCCTGCAGCTTGTGCGCAATCTCGCCCAGGTCTGAGCCGGGCTTCACCTGGAAGGCGAGCCGACGTAGCTGCCCCGCCTCGGCGGCACGCTCGAGTGAGATGCATTCCTGGCCAAGCCTCGTGGCGAGATGGGCGTGGTCCGGGCCACGATCGACGACGGACAGGCCGATCACATTGACCCAGTAGTCGAGCTGCTTCTCGAGATCGGGCGTGGTGAAGGTCGC
>CAISZN010000370.1 GCA_903889985.1 uncultured Hyphomicrobiales bacterium
AAGCCTGCCAGATCCTTGTAGGCCGGGAACCGGGCGGCCTTGATCTGGTAGGCGATGGACCTGACCTCGCGCTCGGCCATCTCGGCCTTGAGCAACTGCGAGAGGATCGGCACGGCGGCATCGAACGCCGGGGCGCCTTGTTCGATGAGCTCGCCGACAGCCTGGGCCATGCCATACATCTTGAGGGAGCGTAGCATCACCTCCACAGCGGCACTGGCGGGATCATGACGCATGACGCATCTCCCGCAGGTTGTCGTAGCGCCCGACATCGGCGACTGGCTCCTGGTGAAGGCGCAGCGCCTGGGGGGCATCGATCGGTGATGCAGGAGGTGCCTTGCCGTCGGTCAGCCGGTGCAGGATGTTGAGCACATGGGTCTTGGTGGGAACCCCTGCCTGCAGAGCCAACTCAACCGCGCAGAGAACCGCCTGTTCATCGTGCTGCAGCACCAGCGCCAGGATCTCGACCATCTCGCGATCACCGCCGGGGCGCCTCAGCAGATGGCCCTGGAGCTGCCTGAACGCATCGGGCATCTCGGTGAACGGTGCTCCGTTACGCAGGGCGCCAGGCTTGCGCTGGATCACCGCCAGATAGTGCCGCCAGTCATAGACGATCCGCCCTGGCAGATGATGGGATCGTGCAATGATCCGGCCATGTTCGCACAGGATCCGGCCCTCGGCGGCGATGACGATCCGCTCGGGGTAGACCCGTAAGGACACCGGCCGGTTGGCAAAGGACGCCGGCACGCTGTAGCGGTTGCGCTCCAACGTCACCAGGCAGGTTGGCGATACGCGCTTGGTGTGCTCGACAAAGCCGTCGAAGGGGCGGCCCGGCGGCATCAGACTTGCAACCTCCCCGGCGTGCACATCGGCGACAGTGCAGGGCAGAACGCCATGCACGATCTGCCCCCATTGCGCGATGCAGCGCACTTCAAGCCACGCGTTCAGCGCATCAAGGTCCGGGAAGCTGGGCATCGGCTGCCACAAGCGGCGGCGTGCATCCTGGACGTTCTTCTCGACCTGTCCCTTCTCCCACCCCGAGGCCGGGTTACAGAACTCGGGCTCGAACAGATAATGACTGGCCATCGCCGCGAACCGGGCGTTGACCTGCCGCGCCTTGCCCGAGCCGATCCGGTCGACCGCTGTGCGCATGTTGTCGAAGATCCCGCGCTGCGGAACGCCGCCCAGAACCCTGAACGCCTGGGTTAGGGCGTCGAACAGCATCTCGTGGGTCTGGAGTAGATAGGCCCGCACGGTGAAGGCCCGGCTGTGCGACAGCTTGGTATGTGCCACCTGCAACTTGACCTGCTTGCCGCCCAGCAAGGCCCAGTCCTCGCTCCAGTCGAACTGGAAGGCCTCGCCAGGCTGGAAGACCAAAGGCACGAATGTGCCGCGCCCAATGGTCTGGGCATCACGCTGGCGCTCCGACTTCCAAGCGCGAACGAAGGCCGCCACACGCCCGTAGGAACCATCGTAGCCCAAGGCCACAAGATCGGCGTGCATCCGCTTGGCTGTGCGTCGTTGCTTGCGCGACTTGCCGACCTCGATCCGCAGCCAACCCGCCAGCTTCTCGGCAAACGGGTCCAGCTTGCTCGGCCGATCAGCAACCTTGAACCTCGGCTCAACCGCACCGCTGCGCAGATACTTGCGGATCGTGTTACGCGACAGCCCAGTGCGTCGCTCTATCTCCCGGATCGGCATCCCCTCACGGAAATGCCAGCGCCGGATTACGCTCAATAACGCCATGTCGATCACTCCTGTATCCCCCAACCCAACAGCCAGGGGAAAGATCAGAACATGGGTCACTTCTCAGTGGAAATTTATGCCCCTCCCGGGTCAACTCTCAGTGCAAATCAACAGCCGAGGCGCGGAAAGATGCTCCAGGTTACACGATCTATCGCCCAGCGCACATGCCTGCTCAACGGCTTCCGCTGGTATTGTGGGGTAATGGAGCCTGCAGGGACAATGGCTTGTCCGTCAGCCATTTCCTGCGTGAGATTGCCAGTCAGGGCTATCTTGTTGTTGCAAACGGGGCACCACGATCGGAACGTCCGGTCCTTGATCGTTTGCCTGAAGTCAACGGGCCTCCCTTGCCTTTGCCTGGCGGCCCCACAGCCGCTCCCAGAACAGCACCGGATGAAACCAGCGTCGACCAATTGCTCGCTGCCATCGCATGGGCTGACATAGCCAATGCTCGCCGTGGTGACACTCTATTTCACCACGTCGACACAGAGCGCGTGGCAGTAATGGGCCATAGTTGCGGCGGCTTGCAGGCTATCGCTGCGGCGGCTGATCCTCGGATCAAAGCCGTCGTTGCCTTCGACAGCGGCGTCTACAACCGGGCTGGAACTGGTTTAAGCGGGGTCCGCGTTACCAAGGACGATCTTGCAAAGCTGCACACGCCAATCGCCTATTTCATCGGCGGCACATCCGATATCGCCTATCCAAATGCTATGGACGATGCAGAGCGGATCCACCATGTTCCAGCTTTCGTCGGCAACCTTCCAGTCAGCCACGGCGGAACCTTCCAACTTGCCAATGGCGGGGACTGGGCAAGAGTAGGGACGGCTTGGCTCAACTGGCAGATCAAGGGCGATGCGCGTGCCGGCACCTGGTTTGTTGGCCCCGGCTGCATTCTTTGCACCAGCTATGGCTGGTCAATTGTGCGCAGGAATTTTCCAGAGATGCCTTAGCACAGTTTGGGGTTG
>CAISZN010000371.1 GCA_903889985.1 uncultured Hyphomicrobiales bacterium
ATTGGCGCAGGCCGGGTCGTCATGCAGGACCTGCCGCGCATCACCGATGCCGAGGAAAATGGCGAGCTGGCAAAAAATGTCGAGCTCACAGCCTTCATCGCCAAGCTTCGCGCGTCTGGCGGCACATGCCATCTGATGGGGTTGATCTCACCCGGCGGCGTGCATTCCCATCAGGATCATGCGGTGGCACTTGCCCGCGTCCTTGCGGATGCCAAGATCCCGACCGTGGTGCATGTCTTCACCGATGGCCGCGATACGCCGCCGCGTTCTGCGGATGAGGATGTGAAGCGCCTGATTGCTGCGCTTCCTGCTGGCATCAAGATCGCCACCATCTGCGGCCGCTACTACGCCATGGATCGTGACAATCGCTGGGAGCGCGTCTCGCGCGCCTATGCAACACTGGTGGCGGGTGAAGGCCCACGCGCCACGGATCCGGTGAGGGTTGTCACCGACTCCTATGCCGCCGACAAGGGAGATGAGTTCATCACACCAGTGGTGATGGGCGATTACGCCGGAATGAAAGATGGCGATGGCATCCTGAGCTTCAATTTCCGCGCTGACAGGGTGCGTGAACTCCTCGGCGCCATGCTCGATCCCGACTTCAAGGGCTTCGAGCGCCCGCGCGTGGTGAAATTCGCGGCGGCTGCCGGCATGACCCAATATTCAACGGATCTCGATCGCTTCCTCACCACGCTCTTTGCACCACAAAGCCTCGACAATGTGCTTGGCAAAGTGGTCGCCGATGCAGGCCGCACGCAGCTGCGCATGGCGGAAACTGAGAAGTATCCCCATGTCACCTACTTCCTGAACGGTGGCGAAGAGACCCCCTATCCGGGCGAGGACCGCATCATGGTGCCATCGCCCAAGGTAGCGACCTATGACCTACAGCCGGAAATGTCAGCACCGGAACTGACCGACAAGGCGGTGGTGGCCATCAACTCCGGCAAATACGACATGATCGTGCTGAACTTTGCCAATCCGGACATGGTTGGACACACAGGTGTCCTGTCTGCCGCGATCAAGGCCGTGGAAACGGTCGACACCGGCCTTGGCCGTATCGTAGAGGCCCTGAAGGCGCAGGGCGGAGCGTTGCTGGTGACAGCCGATCATGGAAACTGCGAGATGATGCGTGATCCCGAGACCGGGGGGCCGCACACATCGCATACAACCAATCCGGTTCCAGTCATCATCATGGGCAGCGATTCTAAATCTATGGCTGAGGGCCGTCTTGCGGATCTCGCGCCGACCATGCTGGCCCTGATGGGTCTCGACAAGCCGCCACAGATGACCGGCACGTCGTTGTTGCGCTGATGGCGGTCGCCTTTCGACCCGTCCTCGTCACCGCGCCGAATTTCGATGCGGCAGCCGAAGCCTTTCTCAAGGAACACGGCTGCCGTGCCGTCCATTCTGAACTGCCGGAGGGAAAGCTCGGCTTCGATGATGTCGTGCAGCTGCTGTCTGGCGTTCAGGGCTGGATCATCGGCCCGCAGGTCGATGTTAAGTCCGATCTTGTTGCAGCGGCTCCAGCGTGCCGTGCGTTCGTGCGCCGCGGCGTCGGCTATGAGCGTCTCGATGTGAAAGCCATTGCCGCGCAAGGGCGGGTGGCAGGCATAGCGACGGGGGGCAATGATGCCTCGGTGGGCGATCACGGCGTCGGTCTGATGCTGGGCGTCCTGCGCCGAATGCGCGAACAGCAGTTGCGCATGATCGAGGGCGACTGGTCGATCCTCGTCAGCACGGATCTTTATCGCAAGACCGTGGGTATCGTGGGCTTGGGCCGCACGGGGCGCGCGCTGCTGCAAAGGCTTTCTGGCTTTGAATGCAAGGTGCTTGTGTCGACGCCCCGACACGACCCGGACCTCATCGGCAGGTATGACCTGCGCTATGTCGACTTGCAGGAACTCCTGCGGGAAAGCGATGTGGTCAGCCTGCATCTGCCATTGATGCCCGCAACGCGCCATCTGATCGGTGCAACAGAACTCGCCATGATGAAGCCGGGCTCGGTGCTTGTGAACCTCGCCCGCGGTGGCGTGGTAGACGACAGGGCGCTTCTGGCAGCCATCGAGTCGGGTCATCTCGGTGGGGCAGGGCTCGATGTCTTCGAGGCCGAGACAGACGATGATCTGAAGTCTGTCGCTCGGCGACTTGCGAGTCTTCCAAATGTCATCGCCACGCCTCATTCGGCCGCTTCGACGCGCGAGGGGCTGGCACGGACCAATCTCATCGCAGCTCGCACGGTCGTGGCGGTGCTCGACGGCACTGAGCCGCCGCCGGGGTGCATCGTGGCGGACGGACGGTCGGCGCTGGGACTTGCACCCTCCCCGCAAGGGGGGGTGATGTAGGCCCGCGACCTTCGCAGCCCTTCCCAAGCCGGGGCAAGGCGCTTAGAACGCCGCAAACCCCCAACCTCCGGGATCTGCCATGACCTTCGCCTATTCCCCCCTGTTTCCGCTCGCCAAGGATGAGACCCCCTATCGCAAGCTGACCTCCGAGGGCGTGAAGGTCGAAAAAGTCGGCGATCGCGAGGTCATCACCGTCAGCCGCGAGGCGATCCGCTTGCTTGCCGAGACGGCGATGAGCGACATCAACCACCTCCTGCGACCGGGCCATCTCGCCCAGCTCGCGAAGATTCTCGATGATCCGGAAGCGACCTCCAACGACCGCTTCGTCGCCTATGATCTGCTGAAGAACGCCAATATCGCTGCGGGCGGCGTGCTGCCCATGTGCCAGGATACCGGCACCGCCATCGTCATGGGCAAGAAGGGTCGCATGATCTGGACGGATGGCAATGACGAAAGCGCCATCGCCGAGGGCATCCGCGATGCCTATGAGCGCAAGAACCTGCGCTATTCGCAGCTCGCGCCGATTTCCATGTTCGAGGAGAAGAACACCAAGAACAACCTGCCCGCGCAGATCGAGCTCTATGCGGAGGGCGAGGATGCCTACAAGTTCCTGTTCATGGCCAAGGGTGGCGGCTCGGCCAACAAGACCTATCTTTTCCAGCAGACCCCTTCGGTGCTGACCCACGACCGCATGATCGCCTTCCTGAAGGAAAAGATCCTGACGCTGGGGACTGCGGCCTGTCCGCCCTATCACCTTGCCATTGTCATCGGCGGCACCTCGGCGGAACTCAACCTGAAGACCGTGAAGCTTGCTTCGGCACGCTATCTCGACAGCCTGCCGACCACCGGTGGCGATGACGGCCATGCCTTCCGCGACCTCGCGATGGAAGAAGAGATCCACAAGCTGACCCAGCAGCTGGGGGTTGGCGCCCAGTTCGGCGGAAAATATTTCTGCCACGACGTGCGCGTCATTCGTCTGCCGCGCCATGGCGCCTCGCTCCCGATCGGCATGGGCGTCTCCTGCTCGGCGGATCGTCAGGCCGTCGGCAAGATCACCCGCGATGGTGTCTACATCGAGCAGCTTGAAACCGATCCAGCCAAATTCATGCCTCATGTAGACGAGGCGAGCCTCGGTGGCGACGTCGTGAAGATCGATCTCACGAGGCCTATGAGCGAGATCCTCGCCACCCTGTCGAAATATCCGATCAAGACTCGTCTTTCGCTGACCGGCCCCGTGATCGTGGCGCGCGACCTCGCCCATGCCAAGCTGCGCGAGCGGCTGGAGAAGGGCGACGGCCTGCCGGATTACTTCAAGAACCACCCGGTCTATTATGCAGGTCCCGCCAAGACGCCGACCGGCATGGCATCAGGCTCCTTCGGTCCCACAACAGCTGGCCGCATGGACAGCTTCGTCGATGCCTTCCAGGCAGAGGGTGGCTCGATGGTGATGCTCGCCAAGGGCAATCGCTCGAAGGAAGTGCGCGACGCCTGCCACAAGCACGGCGGCTTCTATCTGGGCTCCATCGGTGGTCCGGCGGCGCGTCTGGCCCAGGACTGCATCAAGAAGGTCGAGGTGCTCGAATATCCCGAACTCGGCATGGAAGCCATCTGGCGCATCGAGGTCGAGGATTTTCCGGCATTCATCGTCGTCGACGACAAGGGCAACGACTTCTTCAAGGAACTCAACCTCGGTTGAGTTCGCGCGCAGGGTCAGAAGAATCTGAAGCCGAGCAAAATGTGAGCGGCGCTGGCTGCGCCGACAATGAGGCTCGTGATCACTGCCCGGGTCACCCAGACGTTGGGACTGGGCGGTGGTTCATTCTCTTCCACAAATCGAAATCGATGCGAGCCCATCGGCGATGCTCCTGATGCAGCGACGTTGCCTGAAGCTTACAAAGTTTGCGTGAAAATTTTTGGATAAATTTTTCGTATTTGTCTTAACCTTTCAGGCTATTGCTGCGACGGCGCCCAGAAGGCGCGCGATATCCTCGTCTCGTGACAGCCGATGGTCCCCATCCTTGATCAGGGTAACGGCAACGCCATCGCCCGCCATATGGTGAACAAGTGTCATGGTGTGCTCCCACGGCACGTCCGGATCCTTCATGCCCTGCAGGATGTGGACCGGGCAGTGGCTGCGCACCGGACCATCGAGCAGAAGGTGCTGACGACCGTCTTCTATGAGGGCACGGGTCACCGGATAGGCCTCTGGCGCATATTGGGTTGGTCGCAGCCAGAAGCCCTTTGTCTCAATGTCCCGACGTGCGCTCTCGGGCAGGCGCGCCCAGATCAGGGCCTCGGTGAAATCAACAGCGGGGGCGATCAGCACCATGCCTGCGAGCTTGTCCTCGCGACCGCGCGCCGCCAATGCTCGTGCCAACAGGAGGGAAATCCAGCCACCCATGGAGGACCCGATGAGGATCTGCGGACCGTCTGTCTGTGCCTCGATCAGGGCAAGGCTGTCTTCAAGCCAGCTTCCAATGGTTCCATCTTCGAAGAGGCCACCCGATTCGCCGTGGCCGGAATAATCGAAGCGCAGGGATGCGCGGCCTTCGCTGGCCGCCCATTGGTCGAGCCGCTCCGCCTTGGTGGACAGCATGTCGGACTTGAAGCCGCCGAGCCAGACGATGCCCGGACGCCCGGGCGCGCCGGGCTTTGCTGCGCGCCGTCGGAAGGCGATCTGCCGTGCGGTATCGCCCATGCCGACCGACATGAACTGCACGGGCGGGATGCCATTGCCATTGGAAATTTGCGAGCTGCTGTCTGTCACTTTATCGTCCCGCTTCCATGATGCTCGTCTGCGGAGGCCTATGCGCCTGGTGAGGAAACTGCAACTGACGAAGGGGAGCGGCGAAAGTCGATGCCCGTCGTGAGCTCGCCTCTGAGTGCTCCACAGCCGGCGCTGGCGGGCCGCACGATCCTGCAGATCATTCCGGAGTTGAATACGGGCGGGGCTGAACGCACGACGATCGACGTGGCAGCGGCCCTGGCCGATGTGGGTGCACGGGCGCTGGTCGCGACGGAGGGCGGGCGCCTGATCAGCGAGCTACAGGCCCAGGGCGGCATCTGGGTGCCTTTCCCTGCGAAGACGAAAAATCCCTTCGCCATGGGCGTGAATATCGTGCGTTTGGCGCGGCTCATGGAGCGCGAGGCTGTGGACATCGTCCATGCCCGCTCCCGCGCGCCGGCCTGGGTCGCCCATTGGGCAACGCGCCTGAGCCCGAGGCCCTTTGTCACCACCTATCACGGCAGCTATTCGGGGCAGTCGTCCCTGAAGCTCTCCTATAATTCAGTTATGGCGCGCGGCGATGTCGTCATCGCCAATTCCGAATTCACGGCACAAAGCATCGGCAAGCTCTATCCTTTCGCCCAGGACAGGCTCCAGGTTATCAACCGGGGCACGGACTTCCGTGCCTTTTCGCCCGCCGCTGTCGAACCCCTGCGGGTGCAGAGGCTTCGAAAGGCCTGGGGGGTCGGGCCTGAACAGAGGATTGTCCTGCAGGCGGCGCGCCTCACGGCCTGGAAGGGGCAAAAGGTCCTTATCGAGGCAGCAAAAATCCTCGCCGGTCGGGGCCTGAGGGATGTCTGCTTCATTCTCGCCGGAGATGATCAGGGGCGCTCCCGCTACTCGGCGGAACTCAAATCCGCGATAGCCGACGCTGGCCTTGATGCAACGGTGCGCCTGACAGGCCACTGCGCCGACATGCCGGCGGCCTATCTTGCTGCCTCAGTGGTGACCGTGCCCTCAACCCTGCCGGAAGCCTTCGGGCGGGCGGCTGTTGAGGCTCAGGCCATGGGCGCTCCGGTGGTTGTGTCCAATCTGGGTGCGGTGCCTGAGACCGTCCTTGCCCCGCCGCAAGTGCTACCCGCTGCCCGAACAGGGTGGCACGTGACTGCTGGCGATGCCTCGGCGCTAGCCAATGCACTTGAAGAGGCGCTCGCCCTGGGGGCGAGTGCACGCGACGCCTTGGCTGCCCGCGCGCGTGTCCATGTCCAGGATCAGTTCTCCCTGGAGCGCATGTGTGCCGGAACGCTTGAGGTTTATGCGGCGTTATTGGAGGCAGGTCCCCGCCCATTAGCCTGAGTGGCGAGTTGACTTGGCCCGGCGATGCCATAAAGCTTGCGCCGAGTCTGGTCCCCGGGGCTGCCCCGCTGCGGGGCGTTTTGCCATATCCGGGCCGGGTTCGACGTATTCACGACAGGAGATGCACCATTCGCCGACCTATGAAAGCTCCGCCCGTCCCGCAGAAGACCGGGCCGCGCATCAACCGCGACATTCGTGTCAAGGACGTCATGCTGATCGACCAGGAAGGTCAGAACCGTGGCGTAACCGAGATTACGGAAGCCTATCGGATGGCCGAAGAGGCAGGTCTTGATCTCGTCGAGATCGTGCCGAATGCGACGCCACCAGTCTGCAAGATCCTCGACTACGGCAAATTTCGCTTTCTTGAGCAGAAGAAAGCCGCCGAGGCTCGCAAGAAGCAGAAGGTTGTCGAGGTCAAGGAGATCAAGCTCCGTCCTGGCATCGACGATCACGACTACGAAACGAAGATGAAGGCGGTCCGCCGCTTCTTCGAGGAAGGTGACAAGGTCAAGGTGACCCTGCGCTTCCGTGGTCGTGAGCTGGCGCATCAGGACATCGGCTATGCGTTGCTGACGAAGGTGAAGGCGGAAACGGCCGCCATTGCCAAGGTCGAAGCAGAACCGTCCATGGAAGGGCGGCAGATGGTGATGATTCTCGCTCCAAGGTAGCTCCAGCACGGAGATCCGACGATGCTGATCGTTTTCTACGTTCTTCTCGTCTGGCTGAAAGTGGTCCTCGGGATCTCCGTCTGCTTCCTCTGGCTATGGTTCGTGCGGGACCGGGGCTTTCGTGGCCTGACTGCAGGGGTCAACTATCTCGGTGTCTTTTTGATCTGGGCCCTTCCGTGGGCCCTTTTCCTTTATTCGCAGGCGCAGCTCTACCAGGGCCATTGCGGCCTGCGGCAGGGGGTCCACGATTGTGACCTCTTCGAGTTCCTGTGGACGCGGCTGCACTGGTTGCGGCTTGGCTTCCTCCTCGACCTGTCGCTGGTGATCGGGGTGGCCTTGATCATTTCCCGGTCGCGCCCATCCTTGGGGGAGGACTCCCGCTTCTTCGGCCCCAAGGGACCAAGACCCGCCGCGTCTTGACGGCTTGCCGGGCCGATGATCCCCTGCACCAAACCGCACTGGCGGTCTCGGGAGGGGAAATAGCAATGACGGGATTCCGCGGGGCCGCACTTGCGGCCGCACTTCTGGCCTGTGGTGCAACCGGCGCCCTGGCGCAGCAGCCCCTCAAAATTGGCCTCATCACCAGCCTTTCGGGCCCGGAAGGAGTTCTTGGCGCCGAGATCCGTGATGCCTTCAATCTCGGGCTCAAGGAGCGTGGCGGCATGTTGGGCGGGGTCAAGGTCGAGGTGGTGCTGGGCGATGACCAGACCAAGCCCGACGTCGCCCGCCAGCTCGCCGACAAGATGATGGACAGCGACCGGGTGAAGATCATCACCGGCCCGATCTTCTCCAACGTCCTGCTCGGGATCGCCAAGCCGGTGCTCGACAATGGGCTCGTGCTGGTCTCAGCCAATGCCGGCCCCTCGGAACTGGCCGGCAAGCAGTGCCACCGCAACTTCTTCTCGGCCACCTGGCAGAACGACAATGCACCCGAGGCCATGGGCGCCTGGGTTCAGGCCCAGGGGGTGAAGCGGGTTTACCTGATGGCGCCGAACTATCCGGCGGGCAAGGACAAGCTGGCCGGGTTCAAGCGCTACTTCAAGGGCGAGATCGCCGGCGAGGTCTATACCCAGTTCGGCCAGCTCGATTATGCCGCCGAGATCTCGCAGCTGCGTGCTGCCAAGCCCGATGGCGTCTTTGTCTTCTATCCGGGCGGCATGGGCATCAATTTCGTCAAGCAGTACCAGCAGGCGGGCCTCCTCTCCCAGATCAAGCTGTTTGGGGAGATGTCGGTCTTCGACCAGACGGTGCTGCCCGCCATTGGCGAGATGGCGCTGGGTGGCCGCTCGGCCATGTTCTGGACGCCCTCCATGGACAATCCGACCAACAGGAAATTCGTCGAAGCCTTCGAGCGGGATTACAAGCGCGAGCCTAGCCCCTATGCGGCGCAGGCCTATGATGCGGTGGCCCTGCTCGATGCTGCCCTGACGGCGACCGGCGGCAAGGCGGAGGCGGCCGTCCTCAGTCCGGCGCTCGAGAAGGCCAAGTTCGAGTCGGTGCGCGGCGCTTTCCGCTTCAATGCCAACCACTTCCCGATCCAGGACTGGTATGCGGTCGAGGTGGTGAAGGACGCCAGGGGCCGGATCACGACCGCCCTGCGGGAAAAGATCTTTTCGGACCATGGCGACGTCTATGGCAAGGACTGCGTCATGAGGTGAAGCAGAAGCGACGATAAAAGCCTTTCGAAACCAGACCCTTGCGCTTTCCGGGGTGAAGCTCTTGCCCTCCCCGGGGGCTTCCACTATAAGCCGCGCTTCGAACCGCCCGGCCGGTAGGGCTGCCGTGGCGGTTCTTTTTCGCTCATTCCGATGCGAACGGCAGGTCCGCCTGCTGAAAGAACCCCGGGGTTTCGGCCCCAATGGAGAGCAAAATGCCCAAGTTGAAGACGAAGTCGGGCGCCAAGAAGCGCTTCAAGATCACGGGCACCGGCAAGGTGCTCTATGCCCAAAGCGGCAAGCGCCACGGCATGATCAAGCGGACCAACAAGCAGATCCGGAACCTGCGCGGCACGAACACCCTGTTCAAGACCGACGGTGACAATATCATCAAGTACTTCCTGCCGAACGGCTGAAGTCCTTTTTCCGATCAGCTTTTTAGAGTTTCAGGAGATCAGTCATGGCACGCGTCAAGCGCGGTGTAACCGCCCACGCCAAGCACAAGAAGACACTCGATCAGGCGAAGGGCTTTTACGGCCGTCGCAAGAACACCATTCGCGCCGCTAAGGCCGCTGTCGACAAGGCGTTGATGTACGCCTACCGCGACCGCAAGAACAAGAAGCGCACGTTCCGCGCCCTCTGGATCCAGCGTCTGAACGCTGCGGTCCGTGAGCATGGCATCGTTTACAGCCGCTTCATCGACGGCCTGAACAAGGCCGGCATCGAGATCGACCGCAAGGTCCTCTCCGAGATGGCCATCCACGAGCCGGCAGCTTTCGCTGCGATCGTGGCACAGGTGAAGTCGGCAATGCCCGTAACGGCTGCTGCTGCCTGAGGACTGGCGAGAGCCATTCCAGACCTTTGGAAAAGGCTCGCCGTCCGGCGGGCCTTTTTCTTGTCTGGCCCTTGCTCGACAACCCACCTGCCGCGTGGCAAAAGCCGCGCGACCTCGCATCCGGGATTTCATCCGACCATGTCCGACCTGCAAGCTCTGGAAGCTGAAACCCTTGGTGCCGTTGCCGCCGCCGGCGACGAAGCCGCGCTCGAAGCCGTTCGCGTCGCCGCGCTCGGCAAGAAGGGCTCGATCTCGGCCCTGCTCGCCACGCTGGGCAAGATGTCGCCGGACGAGCGCAAGACCGCCGGCGCCGCCATCAACGCCCTGAAGGACAAGGTCAGCGAGGCGCTGGGCGAGCGTCGCACGGTGCTCAAGGAAAAGGCGCTGGAAGCCCGCCTCGCCTCCGAGACGGTGGATGTCACCCTGCCGGTGCGCGAGGCGGCCATTGACACGGGCCGCATCCATCCCATCAGCCAGGTCATGGATGAGCTGACCGCGATCTTCGCCGATCTCGGCTTCTCGATTGCAGAAGGGCCGGACGTCGAGAGCGACGACTATAACTTCACCAAGCTGAACTTCCCCGAGGGCCACCCCGCCCGCGAAATGCACGACACCTTCTTCTTCAATCGCGACGAGAATGGCGAGCGCAAGTTGCTTCGCACGCACACCAGCCCCGTGCAGGTGCGCACCATGCTGAAGACCAAGCCGCCGATCCGCGTCATCTGTCCGGGCCGCACCTATCGCTGCGACAGCGACCAGACGCACACGCCCATGTTCCATCAGGTGGAAGGGCTCGTCATCGACAAGAAGGCCAACCTCGGCCATCTGAAGTGGGTCCTCGAAGAGAGCTGCAAGGCCTTCTTCGAAGTGCCCAACGTGAAAATGCGCTTCCGCCCGAGCTTCTTCCCCTTCACCGAGCCGTCGATGGAAGTCGACATCCAGTGCTCGCGCAAGGGCGGCGAGATCCGCTTTGGCGAAGGCGACGACTGGCTCGAAATCCTGGGTTGCGGCATGGTGCATCCCAACGTGCTGCGTAATTGCGGGGTCGATCCCGACGAGTACCAGGGCTTCGCCTGGGGCATGGGCATCGACCGCATCGCTATGCTGAAATACGGGATGCCGGACCTGCGCCCCTTCTTCGAGGCCGATGTGCGCTGGCTCAGCCACTACGGGTTCCGCCCGCTTGATTTCCCGACGCTGGCCGGCGGCCTGAGCGCTTAAAGGGCGAGGAGACAGAAAATGAAATTCACCCTCTCCTGGCTCAAGGATCACCTCGATACGACGGCCTCGCTAGACGAGATCGTCGAGACGCTGACGCGCATCGGCCTTGAGGTCGAGCATGTCGAAAATCCGGCTGAAAAGCTGAAGGACTTCGTCGTTGCCTACGTAATCGAGGCCAATCCGCATCCCAATGCGGACCGCCTGCGCGTCTGCATGGTCGATGCGGGTGGCCCAGCGCCCGTGCAGGTCGTCTGTGGCGCGCCCAATGCGCGAACTGGCCTCAAGAGCGTGTTCTCTGCACCGGGCACCTACATTCCCGCCAAGAAGATCACGCTCGGCAAGGGCGTGATCCGCGGCGTTGAATCGAACGGCATGCTCTGCTCGGCGGCGGAATTGGAACTCTCCAACGACCATGACGGCATCATCGAGCTTCCCGCCGATGCGCCGGTGGGCCAGCGCTATGTGGATTTCGCCGGTCTCAACGAGCCGGTCATCGAGATCAATCTGACGCCCAACCGTCCCGATGCGGCGGGCGTCCATGGCATCGCGCGCGATCTCGCGGCGGCGGGTCTTGGCAAGCTCAAGGACCATGCGATCAAGCCTGCAGATGCCAAGTTCCCGTGCCCGGTGTCGGTCACGCTCGACTTCGCGGCCGAGGACAAGCATCTCGCGCCCGCCTTCGCCCTGCGCCTCGTGCGTGGCGTGAAGAATGGCCCGAGCCCCGATTGGATGCAGAAGCGCCTGAAGGACATCGGCCTTCGCCCGATCAATGCGCTGGTGGACATCACCAACTACCTCACGTTCGACCGGACGCGCCCGTTGCATGTCTTCGATGCGAAGAAGGTGAAGGGCAATCTGGTCGTG
>CAISZN010000372.1 GCA_903889985.1 uncultured Hyphomicrobiales bacterium
CAAGCGTCGCGAGGCCAAGGCCAAGGAGGCGGAAGCCGCCGGCAATATGGTCACAGCGCGTGAAAACTATTTCATCGCCTCCGTGTGGTGGGGCGCGGCCCAATGGCCCATCGACGAAGCCGACGAGCAGAACCTCGCCTACAACAAGAGCAAGCGCGACTGTTACGGCAAATATGCAAGGCTCGCCGAGCATCGCGTCGAGGAGGCATGGGTTCCACTCGGCGACAAAAAACTGCCGGGCTGGTTGCATCTTCCCTATGGCTATACTGGTGGCAAGGTACCGGCGGTCATCGCCGTGCCGGGCATGGACAGCTTCAAGGAAATCAGCGTCTCCATGTATGGGGACCGCTGGCTCAGCCGCGGCATCGCCGTGCTCGCCCTCGATGGTCCGGGCCAGTATGAAAGCCCTTTGCTGGGCATTTATTTCTCGGTCGAGAATTGGGCCAAGACCGGCAAGGCGGCCTATGAATTCCTCGCGGCCCGCCCGGAGATCGACGCTGACCGCATCGGCATGACCGGCAACAGCTTCGGCTCCTTCTTCTCGACCGTTGCCGCAGCCAATGAGCCACGCATCAAGGCCGTCGCTGTCTCCGGCACCTGCCTGGAGCCGGGCTGCCACACGATCTTCGAGGAGGCCTCGCCCACCTTCAAGATGCGCTTCATGTTCATGTCGAACGTGCTGGATGAGAAGGCCTTTGACGAATTCCGCAAGTCCATCACCTGGGAAGGGCAGGTGGACAAGATCAAGGCGCCGTTCTTCTGCATCGCGGGCGAGTCGGACGAGCTGTGCCCGAACCGCTATGCCCATGCCATGTTCAAGGCGCTCAAATCTCCCAAGCAGCTGGTCATCTATCAGGACAGCCGCCACTCGGTCGGGGGCGTTCCTTCAACCATTCTGGGGCCGACGCCTTCTGTCCTTCTGGCCGACTGGATGGCAGCCCGGCTTGCAGGCAAGCCGATGACCAGCGAGCAATGGTATGTGGATGGCACCGGGCGCGTGACCCGGACGCCTTACGCCTGAGTCGGGTCGAAAGTCACGGTGGGCGATCCACTTCGAGCGGATCGCCTTCCTTGATCGGTCGGGCCAAATGGGGCACAAGGCCTGCGCTGCCGCAGGGTGGCGATTACATGCAAACTCAGGCCTGTCACCATGTCCCAGACCCTTCGCGTCGGAATTGCCGGCCTCGGCACGGTCGGATCTTCCGTCGTTCGCCTGCTGGATCGCCAGAGCAAGGCGCTCGCTAGCCGCACCGGCCGTGAGATCAAGGTCACAGCGGTGTCGGCCCGGGATCGCAACCGCGACCGCGGCATTGATACGAGTTCTTTCAAGTGGTTCGACGATCCGGTCGCGCTCGCCAAGTCGCCCGATATCGACCTTTTCGTCGAGCTGGTGGGCGGTGCCGAGGGGCCTGCCCGGGAGGCGGTCGAGGCGGCACTGGCGGCTGGCAAGCCGGTCGTGACCGCCAATAAGGCCTTGCTGGCCAAGCATGGCATGCAGCTCGCAGCCCTCGCCGAGCGGACCCATGCGGCGCTCGCCTTCGAGGCCTCTGTCGCGGGCGGCATCCCCATCGTGAAGACCCTCCGCGAAGGCCTCGCCGGGAACCAGATCGACCGCGTCTATGGCATCCTGAACGGCACCTGCAATTACATCCTGTCGCGGATGGAGCTGGAAAAGCTCTCCTTTGACGAATGCCTGAAGGAAGCCCAGACGCTCGGCTATGCCGAGGCTGACCCGACCTTCGACATTGGCGGCTTCGACACTGCCCACAAGCTTGCCATTCTCTCCTCGCTCGCCTTCGGTACGGCGGTCGACGCTGATGCCATCCATGTAGAAGGTATCGAGTCGATCACACTTGCCGACCTCGAGGCGGCTGCTGAGCTGGGCTATCGCATCAAGCTGCTGGGTGTTGCCCAGCGCACCGCCAAGGGTATCGAGCAGCGCGTACATCCGACCATGGTGCCGCTATCGTCGTCCATCGCGGAAGTCATGGGCGTGACCAATGCGGTCACCATCGACGCCGACGCGGTGAAGGAACTGACGCTCGTTGGCCCGGGTGCCGGCGGCGAGGCAACGGCCTCTGCCGTGGTGGCTGATATTGCCGATATCGCCAAGGGCGTTCGCTCGACCCCTCTGGGCCTGCCTGTCGCTTCCCTTGATCACTCGCCGCGCCTGCCCATGCAGCGCCATGAGGGCGGCTATTACATCCGCCTGTCGGTCTTCGACCGTCCGGGCGCTGCTGCAGCTATTGCCATGCGCATGGCGGAGCGGCAAATTTCGCTTGAAAGCATCATGCAGCGCACCCGTCCTGGGCGGCGCTCTCCTGTCACGGCGCTCGACAGGGTGCCGGTGGTTCTGCTCACCTATGCAACTTCCGAGTCGACCATCCGCGAGGTTCTCGAGGCCGTGGTGAAGGACGGATATATCGCGGAGAAGCCGCAGGTGATCCGGATCGAGCGCGAATAGACGTCAGTTCTCATCTTTTCCAACTAGGCCGCAGGCCAGGGGACCAGTTTCATGACCGATCTCGTCATCTCTGAAGAAAAAATCATCGAGCGCATCCTGACGCTCGAACTCGTGCGCGTGACCGAGCGAGCCGCCGTGGCCTCGGCCCGCCTGCGCGGGCGTGGTGACGAGAAGGCCGCCGACCAGGCCGCCGTGGACGCCATGCGCCGCGAGCTGAACCGCCTGCCGATTGAAGGCACGGTCGTGATTGGCGAGGGCGAGCGCGACGAAGCTCCCATGCTCTTCATCGGTGAAAAGGTCGGCACCGGCCGTGGCCCGCGCGTGGATATCGCCGTTGACCCGCTGGAAGGCACGACTCTTTGCGCCAAGGACATGCCCGGCTCCATCGCCGTGATGGCCATGGCGCGCGGCGGCTCGCTGCTGAATGCCCCGGACGTCTACATGGACAAGATTGCCATCGGACCGGGATATCCTCCTGGCATCGTCGATCTCGACATGACGCCGGAAGAAAACATTCATGCGCTTGCAAAGGCCAAGGGTGTGAAGCCCGGTGACATCACGGTCCTTGTTCTGGACCGCCCGCGCCATGCGGATCTGATCAACGGTTGCCGTAAGGTGGGTGCCTCTGTCCGCCTTATTACCGACGGTGATGTTGCTGGTGTCATTTATACGGCGCAGGCGAGCCAGACGGGCGTCGACCTCTACATGGGCACCGGCGGCGCGCCGGAAGGCGTACTGGCGGCAGGCGCCCTTCGCTGCGTCGGTGGCCAAATGCAGGGTCGCCTGATCCTCGACACCGAGGCCAAGCGCGAGCGCTCGCTGAAGATGGGCATCAAGGATCCGCTCAAGAAGTATTCGATGAACGAGCTCGCTTCGGGCGACGTCATCGTCTGCGCCACCGGCGTGACCGATGGCGCCTTGCTCAAGGGCGTGCGCTTCGGTGCGGAGGTCATCGAGACGGAATCGGTGATCTATCGCTCGGTGACCGGCACCGTGCGCCGCATCCAGGGCGAGCATCGCGAAATGAGCAAGTTCCAGCTCGACTGATTTGCCGGTCATTCGCAGGTCATCCCACGCCGGCCCTGTTGGGCCGGCATTTTCATTTTGGGGCTGCGTTTGCCCAGCCACGCCGGGGCGGCTAAATACAGGCCATGCCGGCGCAGCACCGCATTTTCCTCAACGTC
>CAISZN010000373.1 GCA_903889985.1 uncultured Hyphomicrobiales bacterium
CCTCTACACCTATGAGCGCGCCACCGGTCAGTCGCTGGTTGCCAAGCCCTACCTCGAGAACGTCAACTGGACCAAGGGCATCGACCAGAAGACGGGCAAGCCCCTCGACTATGATCCCAACAAGGATCTGCAGGTCTATTCAGGGATCGCCAATGTCACCCTGCAGCAGCCCACCAAGCATATGTGTCCCTCGCCCTCGGGCGGCAACAACTTCTGGCCGTCGAGCCTCAGCCAGAAGACCGGGATGCTCTATATTCCGGCTTTGACGCAGTGCGCCGACCTCACCCTGCGTCCGGAGCTCAGCAACGCGAAGGGCGACTGGAAGGGCGGTCAGTACAAGGCCAGCGAACGCTGGGAGACGGAAATCTCCATGGCCGATCCGCTGACCGGTGAAGTGAAGAAGCGCGTCAAGATCCCCTATGCGGATTATTCGGGCGCGCTCTCCACGGCGGGTGGCCTTGTCTTCACGGGCTTTAACGATGGCAGCTTCGTTGCTTATGACGATGCCAACCTTGATCAGCTCTGGAAGATCAATGTGGGCACCGGCTTCAACGCGCCGCCGATGACCTTCGAGGTGAATGGCAAGCAATATGTTGCAATCATGTCGGGCCTCAGCCCGATTGCCCGCGGCAAGAATGCCAATTCTCCCGAGCTCAAGGAACAGCGCAACCAGACGATGCTCTTCGTCTTCGGGCTGTGATAAAAATGGCGGAGGGGAAACCCTCCGCCTTTCATTTTTGCCCTGGAGAAGCCTGAAGTCATGTCGCGCATGTTGAAGTCTCTTGTCGGGGTGAGCCTCCTCACCTGCATTCTTGGCACTGCTGCGATGGCGCAGGATGTCTCCTTCGGCCAGCGCATCTTTCAGGACAAGGGCGACTGCAAGTTCTGCCATGGCGCAAATGGCGATGGACGCGGCGATCCGCGCTCGCCCGGTGCCGGTGCCAATTTTCACCAGACTGCCCTGAAACGTGAGCAGATCATCGAGGTGATTACCTGCGGACGCCCGGGAACCGAAATGCCCCATTTCGACAAATATGCCTATGACGACGATACGCCCTGCTACGGCATGAAGGAAAAGGACGTCGGCAAGGACAAGCCGCCGGAGCCTCATTCAACATCACTGACCAAGCGCGAGATCGAAGCGGCGGCAGACTATATTCTGGCGACCTTCGTCGGGAAGTGACGCTCACGCCAGCATGCACTTAGCGCTGCACCAGTTCAAAGCGCACCATGCTTTCAAACTGATTGTTGGTCTGGCGCCCGGTGCGTGGGTCGTAGCGGGCCTGCCCGCTCTTGCGCAGATGGCGGGCGGAGATTGTGGCCAGCTTTCCATCGCCCATCTCCTTGCGGCATTGCTGCTTGATGAAGACGCCATCGACGGGTGTCTCGCCTTCCTCCGCCGCAAAATCCTTGCAGTCCCAGCCGTCACGGCCGAGCCGCGCCGACAGGAAGTTCTTCAGAAAGTAAGCTTCGTCTCGGTTCGTGTCATAGCGTGGATCACTGACGATCCGCATGCCCTGCATGATCCCGTCGTCATCAATCAGGATCGACGCGACGATGGGAAAGCCATAGGTGCGGGTGCCGGCAAATTGTTCCATCTCGCCACGAATATCGTTGGCGCGCGCCCAATATTCGAGTTCGTCATCATAGCGGAAATAGACTTCGCGCAGGCCGCCTTCCTCCGGTTTGCATTTGCGATAGTCACCAAAGCCCTTGATGGCGAGGCCGGGCGTGCCGCCGCCCGTGCCGCAGGCATAGTCGATGAATTCGTCCGGAAGATCGGCCACGGGCGTGCCGAGCGCGAGATCCCAGATTTCAACGCGCTTGGGGCGTGTCGCCGCATCCACACTGCCGGTCGCAGCAAGAAGCAGCAAAGCCCATGCAGCCCATCGTCTTGCCATCGCGCACGTCCATCCCTGATCGCCCGAAGACTAGCGGATCGATGGCCCTCGCTCAACTGGATGCATATGGCACCTTTCACATGCTATGATGCGGCAGGGAGAGAAACATCGGAGCGATCCATTGTATCGGCTTGCCATTGTGCTGTGCGCCATATTCGCGAAGTCCATTCTCCATGCCGAGGGCGAGGCCGAATTCCTTGCAGGCAAGGCAAAGCAGTGCCGTGGATGCGATCTGTCCGACAAGCGCTTCAAGGGACGGGATTTTTCGCAGGTCGATTTTTCAGGCGCCAACCTGCGCTTTTCGGTGTTCCACCGCGCGCGTCTTGTCTCCACAAAGTTCGATGGGGCAGACCTGACCGAGTCGAATTTCAACAAGACCGATCTCAAGAGTGCATCACTTCAGAAAGCGAATATGTCCGGGATCATGCTCTATGAGGCCGATCTTGGTCTTGCGAATCTCACGGGCGCGGATCTGAACAATGGTAAGCTAGGGCGAATTCGCCTGCTGCGCGCAAAGCTTGATGGTGCAAAGATCACCAATGCGCTGATGAATGAATCACGACTCGATGAAGTGACGGCGACGGGCACTGATTTTTCAGGCACAAACCTGGTAAACGCCTCATTCCGCCGGGCCAAACTGGCAGGCGCGAGTTTCGACAATGCCGGCCTCGTGAGCGCTCAGCTGCGTGATGCGGACCTGAGGGGCGTGAAGTTTACCGAGGCGGATCTTTATGATGCAGATCTGACCGGCGCAGACTGCACGGGCGCTGATTTTTCAGGTGCGCGCCTGACGCGGGCCAATCTGGAGGGCGCCAGGCTCGACGGCGCCATCTTCAAGGGCACGCTCATGCCGGATGGCACGGAACACGAATGACAATCCATCACGCC
>CAISZN010000374.1 GCA_903889985.1 uncultured Hyphomicrobiales bacterium
AGTTGAAAACAATCAGTGGAGGAAGACGCATCATGGCACGGGAAATCCGTCGCGTGGTCACGGGCCACAATGCGCAGGGCAAATCATGTTTCATCCATGACGGCGCAGCCCCGCATGTCTATCAGCGCAGCCCGGGCAGTTCGATCGTCACGGAACTCTGGCAAACCAGCAGCACGCCTGCGAACAATCACGGCGTAGATGATCCGACCCTCGGGGCCTTTCGCCTGCCCCCGGACAAGAATGGCAGCAAGTTTCGCATCATCCACTATCCGCCTGACAAGGAGCGCATCGCCGCCCTGCAGAAGGAACACCAGTCGACGGTGGATGATGGCAGTGGCCGTGCTGCAGCCCTCGACAAGGCTCATGCGGGCCGGCATCCGGGCTTCCACAAGACCAGCTCCATCGACTATGCGATCGTCCTGTCGGGCGAGATCCATGCGCTGATGGAAGAAGGCGAAGTGCTTTTGAAGACAGGCGATGTGCTCGTGCAGCGTGGCACGAACCACGCGTGGAGCAACCGCAGCGACGAGCCAGCCATCCTCGCTTTCGTGCTCATCGACGCCGAGCCCGTCTGATCTGTTTGCAGGAGACCTGCCATGACTGTCCGCAACAGCCTTCTCGCCGGCTCTGCTTTTGTCGCTACTGCACTGGCTTTTGCCACACCATCCTGCGCGCAACAGGGTGAGGGCATCGGCCGCGCGCTCAACATCTATGTGGCAGGAACAGCCGGTGGTGGCATTGATCTCTACGCGCGATTGCTTGGGCGCCATCTGGGACGACACATTCCCGGCAACCCCAGCGTGAACGTACAGGACATGCCGGGTGCAGGCGGTATCCGCGCTGCGAACTTCCTGGCTGAACAGGCGCCAAAGGATGCGACAGCACTGGCGACGTTTCCAGGAGGGCCTGTGCTCGAACCGCTGATCGGTGCGCGCAATCCTGGCTATGACATGAGCCAGTTCCAGTGGATCGGCGCGATCAGCCGGGACGTGAGCCTGTGTGTCGCCTGGTCGGCGGGGCCTTTCAAGAGCATCGATGATGTGAAGAAACAGGAGATGGTTGTCGCAGGCACGGGCGCTGGCTCGGAGACCGACACCTTCCCCGTGATCCTGAACGACGTGATGAAAACGAGGTTCAGAGTCGTCACGGGCTATCTGGGGTCGAAGGAAACCTTCATGGCTATCGAGAGCGGCGAGGCGCACGGACGCTGCGGCCTGACCTTCTCATCGCTCAAGGCCTCGAAGCCTGACTGGCTGCAGGGTGACAAGAAGATCAACATCCTGACGCAGATCGGCCTCGAGAAGAGCCCGGAACTTCCAGATGTGCCACTTGCCGCCGATCTCCTGCAGAACGAGAACGACAGGCAGCTTCTCAACCTGTTCACGGCACCGACTGCCATCGGCCGGCCCTTCGCGCTGCCGCCGGGCACGCCGCCGGCCCGTGTGGAGCTGCTGCGTCGCGCCTTTGACGCCACCATGAAGGACCCCGCCTTCCTGGAAGAGGGCCGCGCAATGCAAGCTGAAATTTCGCCAACCAGGGGCGAGGATGTTCAAGCGATCATCGGCAAGCTCTATGCGACGCCAAAATCCGTGGTGGAGCGGGCCAAAACGATGCTTCTACCCGCTGCCAAATAATCAGACGATGCCCCAGCCGCGCAGTGCGTCCCACAGGAGGCGCAGCGCCATCAGGGTCAGCACGGATTGCAGGATGATGCGGAAGCGCTGTTCGCTGGTGCGATGCAGGGCTTCTTCGCCAATCCAGTTGCCTGCAGCGCCCGCAACAATCATGACGGCCATGAGCGGAATGTAGCTCGCAATCGCAAAGCCGAGGACCGCGAAGCCGACCATCTTGGCGATATGAACCATGCTCATGAGCGCGCCGACAGTTGCTGCATGGTTGCGCCGATCCGGGGCAACGCTGGCAACGAAGGGCGCGACGAGCGTACCCGTCGCGCTCACGAACATGCCAAGAAACGTCGCAGCAAATCCCAGCACGAGAAAGCGCCCACGCTCGGCTCCGATGCGGCCGAGTTTGGGCATCCAGGTTACAATGATGATGAATGTTCCAAGAATCGCCTCAAGAACATGGGTCGGCAGCGAAACAAAGGCCTTGCTTCCCACATAGGCGCCGATGGCTGCGCCGATACCAAACGGCAGCAATGTGGCGCGCATGATGAAACGCCACATGATGATGGAACGGGTAAAGCCGGAGCCCAACTGAACGACCGTGTGCACGGGGATCAGCACAGAGAGCGGCATCACCATGGCCATCAGGGCCAGCAGCATGAGGCCGCCTGCAGTGCCTGTGAACACGCCGATGAAGGAGGTGGCGAAGGAGGCGAAAGTCAGCCCCAGAAACAGGCCGATGCCAATGTCTGGCGTCCCAAGAAAATCCATGTCGTCAGTTCTTCCTGCGCAGGGTGATGAAAGGAATGCTTCCGAAGCTGAGTGTCATGAGGCCGCAAGCTCCGGCGGTGAGTGCGATGGGCAGAACGGTGCCGTCGGCGATGAGGCCATAGGTTTGCGTCGAGACGGCACCAAGGAGATTTTGCAGGCAGACACCGACACCCGCTGCAGTACCCGCAAGCCTAGGATCAACTGCCATCGCCCCTGCCTGAGCAAATGGCATGGAGATGCCCTGGGAGAAGGTGAGGAAGAAGCCCGGCAAGAAGATCGAATAGGGATTGACCAGGCCGCCATTGAGCATCAGGGCTGCAGCCAGAACACTCGCAAAGGACAGCACCGAGCCACATAGAACCATTGTTTCGATGGCAACCCGGCCGCCAACGCGGCTTGAGACGAAATTGCCAGCAAAGAAGCCAAATGGAAAAGCAAGAAACCAGAGGCCGAAGTCCGTCGCCGGTCGATGCAGGACGTCCTTCATGAGGTAGGAGGCCGTGGTCGCCGTGACCATGAAGGCTCCGGTACTGAAGCCCGTCTGCAAGACGAAGGAACAAAAACGTAGATGCCGAAACAAGGAACCAAAGCTCGCCAGGATACCCGGTTGCACCAGTCCCACCTGACGCGGCTTTGTCTCATAAACGACAAGCCACGCACCGAGCGTGATGAGCAGACCACCCAACAGGGCAAAGGCGAACACACTGCGCCAGCCGAAATGATCCACCAGCAGGCCGCCCGCAACTGGGGCAATCATGGGGCCAAGGGTGTAGAACATGGTCAGCGATGCAAGCACCTTCACAAGGCCATCTGGGCCGAAAGCATCGCGGGCAATGCCGCGAACAAGCGTGACCCCGCATCCAGCACCCACGGCCTGAAGCAGGCGCGCTGCCAGCAGCACTTCAATGTTGGGGGCGATCATGGAAAGCGCGCTGCCCAGGATGAACAGCAAGAGCCCGGAGAGCAGGACCGGGCGCCGACCAAGGCGATCAGACAAGGCGCCGTAGACCAAGGTCGCCACGGACATGCCTAGCAGTGCGATGCTGAAGGTCGCCTGCGCGACCGCGTCGCTGACAGACAGTTCTGCTTTCAGGGCTGGCAGGACCGGCAGGAAAATATGAATGCACAGGGGCCCGATCAGTGCGATCGATGCCAGCGCAAAAACAAAGAGCGGACCGGGTTTGCGGGCCATACTTTTCCTATTGGCCGCCGGGCCCGTTTCCTGATGCACGTTCTTGATCTTGGCGACGTTATGACCCGCGACTCAAAGCGAGTCACGTTGTTTCAGCGATCCCTGCCGAGAGTCGTTTCAGGCCCCAGCCACACCGTCCGCGGGCCCGCCTCGTCGACTGAACGGCACCCCGTATAGGCCATCGACGTATCAAGCTCCTTGCGCAGGATGGAGAGCGCATGCAGCGCGCCCTCCTGACCGCCCACGGCCGTGCCATAGAGGCCGCAGCGTCCGCTAAGCACCGCCTTGGCACCAAGCGCCAGCGCCTTGAGAATGTCGCTGCCACGGCGCACGCCACTGTCGATCAGCACATTGGTGCGATTTCCAACAGCCGCCACAATCTCCGGCAGGATTTCGATAGGTGAGACGGCACCATCGAGATTTCGGCCCCCGTGGTTCGACAGGATGACACCGTCGAGCCCTTCTTTTACCGCGCGCTCCGCATCCTCAGGCAGATGCACTCCTTTGATCATCATTGGCCCGGGCCAGATCTCGCGCAGGCGCGCGATGTCGTCCCACGACAGGTCATCGCCACGCATGGCGGAGGCCATTCCCGCAAGGCCGGATGTCGCGCGACCTGCGGAACCCTTGGGGTAATGGATCGGGCGCGGCATGCCGGTCGTGCGCATGTAGGGCAGCAGCACATTGAGGAGCCACCCAGGATGCATGGCCACGTCCGCCGCGATCTTCCAGTTGAAGGTGAAGGGCGAATTGAATCCGTTACGGCGGTTGTATTCGCGGATGGGCGACACCTGCGTATCGACCGTCAGGATAAGTGCCTCGAAGCCGGCATCGCGGGCGCGCTTCACGAGCTGGTAGGAGGCCTCACGGTCGCGCCACATATAGAGCTGGAACCAGTTCCGCCCGCCCTCGACCTGCGCAATGGTCTCGATCGAGGTGATGGAGGGTGTCGCCAGCGTGAAGGGAACACCGAAGCGCTGGGCCGCACGGGCAAGCTCAAGCTCGCCCATATACCAGGTGAGCCCGGCGATTCCCGTCGGGGCGACGACCAGCGGCATCGCCAGGGGCTTGCCGAAGAGTTCGCTGCGCGGGCTCCGGTTGGAAACGTCCACGAGAACCTTGTTACGCAGCTTGATGCGGCGGAAAGCGGCGCGGTTCTCGGCGAGGCTGATCTCGTCCTCCGACCCGCGGTCGAAGAACTCGAAAACGCCTTTGGGCAAGCGGCGCTTTGCTTCCCGGCGAAGGTCCTCAATGTCCTGGAAGCGCTCGGCAAGCCGGCGCGAGGCGAGCGTGGGGGCAGCCAAGCCGGTCCGGACCTCGGGCCGGGGTTGGGTGGCGCTCGCGCCTGCGGCCGGTGCACTCATGGGTTCGCTCCTCCATGGCCGTCTTCGGCCTTGGGCGCCAATTTAGGACGCAAGCGGTCGGAGCTGCAAATTGATCAGACTTGTCAGAGTGGCTTCAGGGGTTTGATGTCAGTCACATCCCACTCGCCACCCTTGTCGCGGCAGCCGATGCCGCCCATCTGGCGAGCCGGGGCCTTGCCGCCGATTTCTGCTTCGAACTGGCGACAAATCAGTCCGTCATGGGCATAGGCTGCAGAGACCGGCAGGAAGGACCCCTTCACACCAGAGGCGGGATTGTCCCAGGAGGTCGGCGCCCCATTGCCCTGCGGGTCGAGCGCGATCGCGAGCGCTCCCTTGGCGCGGCGCCAGTCTTCAGCATCCAGCGCGGAGGAAAGAGGTGAAACAGGCTGCCGAATCGACCCGGTGATGTCGCCGGGATCCACAAATGCCGGCAGGGGAATGGAGGTGGAGCAGCCACAAAGCGCCCCCGCCACCATACACAAGGCCGCCAGCTGTCTGAGGCTGGTCCACACTCGGGGACGGGCGTATGACTCATAAGCGAACATGCGTCGGGCGAAGGCTCGGCGGAGATGGGGCATTCTGGAGACTTAAGCATTGGACGAGTTAACGCCGGGTAATCTTGTCGCGGAAACCGAGCCCTTCGAAGCCTTCGGCAGACTCTTCGCCGAGGCGGCGAAAAGCGAGCCCAATGATCCCTCCGCCATGTCGCTGGCGACCGTCGACCCGGACGGCCTGCCCGACCTGCGGATGGTTCTGATGAAGGATTGGGATGTCCGGGGCTTCGTTTTCTATACCAATCGCCAGAGCGCCAAGGGCTTGGAGCTCGACTCCAGCTGGAAAGCCGCCGCCAATTTTCATTGGAAGAGTCTTCGTCGGCAGGTGCGCCTGCGCGGACCAGTCGAAGAGGTGACCACGGCGGAATCCGACGCCTACTTCGCAAGCCGCCCGCGCGACAGCCGGATTGGCGCCTGGGCGAGCCAGCAGAGCCGGCCCATGGAAAACCGCTTCTCGCTGGAGATGGCGGTCGCCAAGGTCGCGGCACGCCATCCGATCGGCGAGGTTCCACGCCCTCCCCACTGGATCGGCTATCGCATCAAGCCGGTCTATTTCGAGTTCTGGACAGACAAGCCCTTCCGCCTGCACGAACGCATCGTTTATACCCGCCCCTCGCCGGAGGGTGG
The DNA here is from genome assembly GCA_903889985.1 of uncultured Hyphomicrobiales bacterium. GTDB lineage: Bacteria > Pseudomonadota > Alphaproteobacteria > Rhizobiales > Beijerinckiaceae > Terripilifer. Next base: position 6,134 of record CAISZN010000374.1, read on the forward strand.
CTGGAGCATGGCGAGACTCTATCCATGAGGTTGCGCGCCCTTGCCCTTGCCGCATTTCTTGGTGCGGTGCCGGCCACGGCGCAGGAACACCCCGTGCTCGACCGCCTGGATGACGTGGGTCAGGCCATAAGACAGTGCTGGAAAGCGCCAGCGGGCACGAGCGGTTCCGAAGTCACGGTGAGCATGAGCTTCCGCCGCACAGGCGAGATCCTTGGCAAGCCACGCATCACCTATTCGCGACTGCTGGGAGAAATGGACGCCCAGCGGGCGTTCGTCGCCTCGGTCCTCGCGGCCATCTCGGCCTGCACGCCCCTCAGTTTCAGTGAGGGACTAGGGGGCAGCATCGCGGGGCGTCCCTTCGCGATGCGTTTCGTGAGCGTCGGGCCAGGACGCGACATCTAGGCTGATCAGGCGGGCTTCAAACCCTTCGCTTCCGCAAGCGACAGCAGCCTAATCGCTTCCCCATCGAAATAGGCGAAGGACAAGGATCGCCGGTGCGAATTCAGCCGGCCGGGAAGCGGGTCGTAGTGGAAGCCCCCGCCAATGACTGGCGCGAGCACGCCGACATCCGTCCGGTCAGCAATTTCAACGCGCAGTAACTGCAGGCTCAGCCCATCAGCTGATCTTCCGCTGAAAGGCACACCAGCCATACGCAGGAAGCTCACGGGATCGCTGGCAGATGGGAAGGTCTCCACAAAGCTGGTCTCGACAAGGTCGAGGTCGGTCTCCTGTGGGGCGTCTTCCACCATGGGCTGCGCGCCCTTGGGCAGGTGCGGTGTCTGCCACTGCACCGCCCTGTGGCCACCATTGTGACCGATGTGCTGGTGCCCGTGGCCCGGTGCACCACCTTTGTCGTGATGGTGATGATGATCGCGATGCATGGCGCGCTCTCCTTAAAACTTCACCGGCTTGTCGATGATCGACTTGTGCGATCCAAGCTTGCCATTGGCGACCATGGACCCCAGCGCTTCGACAACGACGCGCGTTCCAAAGAGCGCGGTAATGTCTGACGTATCGTAGGGAGGCGAGACCTCGACGACTTCAAGGCCGCACAGGCCTTCTGCAGCCACAAGACCGAGAATCTTCAGTGCCTCGCGCGGCAGGAAGCCACCCGGTTCAGGCCAGCCTGTGCCCGGCACGAAGCCGCAATCGATCGAGTCCACATCGAAGGAGATATAGACAGCGTCTGCATCCTTCCACGCCAGCTCGAGGGCGATTTCAGCCGTCTTCTCGAGACCGATTCGCTCAATATCGGCGATGGTCAGGACATTGGTGTTGCGTTCGCGCGCCACCTTCACGCCATCGCGCGGGACCTGCCAGCCGCCAATGCCAAGCTGAACCAGGTTGGTCGGCTTCACATTCGGCAGATTGGTCGCCCAGAACCATGGCGTCGTATGCATGCGCTCGTCGAGATCACGCTCCTGAATGTCGATGTGACGATCGAAATGGATGATGCCGATGCGCTTCGACGTGCATTCGGCAATGCCGCGCACGCAAGGGAAGCCGATGGAGTGATCGCCACCCAGCATGATTGGCAGGGCGCCCGACGAGAAGACATGCGACACGCCCTTGGAGATCTGGTCGAAGCTCTTCTCCAGATTGGCCGGAATCGTAAACACATCACCGGCATCGCAAAGCGTCATCTGTTCACGCAGGTCAACGCCAAGCTCGTAGTTGTAGGGTGTGTAAAGTGCCGAGATGCGGCGGATGCCCTGCGGCCCGAAGCGTGTGCCGGGACGATAGGTCGTGCCGGAATCGAAGGGAATGCCAAGCACTGCAGCATCATATTTGCCGACGTCGCGGACATTCTCCACGTAGGGCGCCTTGAGGAAGGTATTGATGCCCGCAAAATGCGGCAGCTCGCCACGCGAGAAAGTCGGGATCGACTTGTCGTTGATGCTGTCTGCCCCGGGCAGGCCCATGTCGAGGGCCCATTGCTGCTCACGCTTCCAGCCGTCGGAGGCGATTTTGCCTTCAGCATCGAGTGCCTTCCAACCCTGAGTGTCCATCTTGGAAAAATCAGGATGGTGGAACTTCCTGCGGGCCGGAGGCGCGAAGACGCCGGCATAGCGGCTGGAGCGCGTGAGGCGACGCGAGGTCAGCATGGGAGTCTCCTTCATCATTATTGGAACAGCGCCGCATCCGGGCGGGGCTGGGGTTTATGCTGGGCAATGATCGGATGGTTCATCGGGATGTCGTAGGTAATCGTCGCGCCATAACGCTCCGGTGCCTGCGGATCCCGCCGAGGCCGATCAAAGGTGATCACCCGCGTGCCCAGATCAAAGGCCTCGCGAATGTCATGGGTCACCATGACGATGGTCATGGAATTGGCTTTCCAGAGCCCGCGCACGAGATCATGCATCTGGTGCTTCGTGCCGGGATCGAGCGCACCGAAGGGCTCGTCGAGGAGAAGGATGCGCGGCTCCTTGGCCAGCGCCTGCGCAATGGCAAGGCGCTGCTGCATTCCGCCCGAAAGAGCCCGCGGAAACTTGTTGCGATGTTCGTGAAGGCCGACCTGCTCGAGCAGCTTCTCGCATTTCGCGAGCGCCTCTTCCCGAGCAAGTCCCCGCAGCACACCTGAGAAAGGCGAGGCTTCGAGTTCGAAGCCAATCAGAACATTCTCGATCACGGTCAGATGTGGGAAAACCGAATAACGCTGGAACACCACGCCACGGTCCGGACCCGGCTCGCGCGGGATCGGCTTGCCGTCGAGCAGGATGGAGCCGCGGCTTGGCTGCTCCTGCCCGAGGATCATGCGCAGAAACGTGGTCTTGCCGCATCCCGAAGGACCAACGAGTGAGACGAAGCTGCCGGGCTCTAGGGTCAGATTGATGCGCTCGAGCACAATCTGGCTGCCGTATTCCTTCCAGACGTCGCGAATGACGAGCTCGCTCATTGGCCCGGCTCCTCAGCATGCGCCCAAGGGAAGAGCTTGCGCGAAATCGCGGCCAGCAGGAGGTCGCTCAAGAAGGCGATGAGGGTGATCCAGATGACATAGGGAATGATCACATCCATCGCGAGGTACCGACGCACGAGGAAAATGCGATAACCCAGACCGGACTCCGCTGCGATGGCTTCCGCCGAGATCAGGAACAACCATGCGGGCCCAAGGGACAGGCGCGTGCTTTCGATGAGGCGGGGAAGCGTCTGCGGCAGTGCAACGCGAATGATGTATTGCCAGGTCGAGGCGCCAAGTGTCTGGGCCTTGATGAACTGTTCGACCGGGATTGCCTGTGAGTAGGCAGAGAGATCACGCACGAGGAATGGCGCGAGACCTATGACGATCAAGGCAACCTTCGACAGCTCACCGAGCCCAAAGATGATGAAGAGGATCGGCAGGATCGCCATGGGCGGCACAACCGATATGACCGCAACCAGCGGCGCAAAGCCTGCACGGATCAGTGGAATGACGCCGATCAGGAGGCCAATCACAAGTGCCGATACGGTGGAGATGAGAAGGCCCTGGAACAGGCGCACGAGGCTTGAGGCCGTGTCCACCCACAGCAGCACATCGCCGGTCCGCTGGTCAGCCGTGAAGGCATAGCGCACCACCGCACTCCCCATGGAGGATAGCGACGGCATAAGTTTGTCGTCTGGGTTGAGCAGCAGGCGCTCATTGGACATGAGCACATAGATGAGGATCACGAGGCCAACAGGCAGAAGGCCAAGCAGGAGACGGCTCGCCTTGTCCGGTGACACGTTCATGATGCGACGCATTGCCATGGCGACGTGATCCTCGTTCTTGTAAGATCAGAGCTTGCCGGCGGCAGCCATTTCCATGAAGGACGGATCGAACCGCAGCTTGATGTTCTTGGCATTGCCCAGCGTCTTGCCGTTCGGGAAGGAAATACCGACCACATCCACGGACTTTGCACCTTCACCCAGCAGACCGTGGGCGAAGGAGAACTTCCGCACATTGTCCATTGTGGTCACGAGCGCCGGGCTCTTGGTGAAGTCGACCGCTTCCTTGGCATCGTAGTACATGCGGGTCGTCTTGAGCTGTCCGTCGAAGCCTGGCAGATCAGTCCCGGAAAGCTTGGCCATGGCTTCGCGCGCCGCAGCGCCTTCCTTTTCCTTCGCCATGATGGCGATGGTCTCGTACCAGATGCCCGTGAGCGCCTTGGCGAAGTCCGGATTGTCCTTCAGCACGTCACCACGAACGATGGTCGTGTCGATGATCTCGCCGGGGATCTTGCTGGAATCGAAGACCATCGACGCACCCTTGACGCCCTTCACTTCCGTGAGCTGCGGGTTCCAGGTGACAACCGCCTTGGAGTCAGCCGAATTGAAAGCCGCCACGATATCAGCATCGGACGTATTGACGGTCTTGACGTCCTTTTCCTTCAAGCCAACCGTCGAGAGAGCACGGGCGAGAAGATAATGCGACACCGACATTTCGACGATGTTGATCTTGCGGCCCTTGATGTCGGAAAGCTTCGAAGCTCCCTTCAGCACGATGCCATCGTTGCCATTGGAGAAGTCACCGACGATCACAACGCTGGTATCGACACCACCAGCGGCAGGTACCGTCAGCGCATCCATATTGGCAGACGTCACCGCATCAATCTTGCCAGCGGTGAACTGGTTCAGCGATTCAACATAATCGTTCACCTGAACGACATTGATCTTGATGCCGTATTTGTCGGCCCACTTCTTCACGATGCCTGCATCTGCAGCATAGGGCCAGGGCATCCAGCCGACATAAACGGTCCAGGCCAAGGTGAATTCCTTCTTGGCCTCAGCGAAACTCGGTGTCACGGCAGCACTGAGCGAGCCAGTGACAATCGAGGCAACGGTAAGTAGTTTAACGAGAACTGATCGCATCTGAACACCTCCGTGGCGGGGCTTCGGAGGACAGATGCCGGACGAAGGTCTTTGAGCCCTGCGCCGCAGCAAACATGCCGCCGGAGCCTCCCGGGCTTTTATCCCTCCGTGAACCCGAATAGGTCGGGCTGTTCCTCTCGGACCAGACGCCTTGCGGCCGGAACCCTAGGAACCCTGAAGTGTAGGCGCGCTTCTGCAGAATTCAGAAGACGCAACTTCGCGCATGCTGCATTTTTTGCGAGCAAGTTGCGCCATGAATAATCGAAACCATTTGAGCGGGTCTTTGGAATCGAACCGGAACACCTGAGGTCAGTGGACTGCACGCATTAAGCTGTGCAGTCCAATTTTGATATCAGCTCAGTAATTCTGAGCGATGCGACGCAGGCGGTCCGAGATGCTCTTGGGCATCTGATAGACGCGGGCAATCTGTTCCTGAATCTGCTCGCCAGAACGGGGCTTCCCCACGTCCAATTCCAAGCGCTTGGCCTCCACCAGGAAGTCCGGATCCTTGAAAGTATCCAACATGGCCTTGCGCAGGGCGGCTAGCCGATCCTTGGGCACGTCCGGAGGGGCCACGAAGGGACGGCCGGCGGCAAGGGGTGCATAGGCTGCCTCGAAGAGCTGACGGTCCTCCTCGTTCTTCACAAGGTCCGGACCATAGGGCACGTCACCCAGAGCGGCTTCCTTCTCCGGGCCATACTGGACGAGAAAGCGCACCTTCTTGTCGCGCAGCCAGTCCTGCTTGGTCGAGGTGAGGGACGACCAGAAAGTCACACCATAGGAGTCCAGCTCGCCACGCTCCATGGCGAGATAGGCTTCATTCTGGCCGGGGAACCCTGGGATGACCTTGATCTTCGTTCCAAGAATCTCATTCAGCAGGCGGGCATAGAAGCTCGGAGTCGAATTGGCTCCCGAGGCTCCCGCCGTCATTTCCATGGTGCGAGCATCATCGAGCGTCCTGATTGGCGACGTGTGCCAGATGATCAGCAGCCCTGTCTCGACCGAAGGTGTCCCCAGCCAGTTGAGCTTGGTTGGGTCATAATCCGCCTCCTTCGTTCCAAAGAGAGGTTCGAAGGGCGTGTTGTTCTGCAGACCACCGATCACGGTGCCATCGCGCAGGGCCACGCGATAGAGATGGTTGGTGGCGACGATGCCGCCGGCACCCGGCATATTGCGGATCACGACTTGCGGATTGCCGGGAATGTGCTTGGGAAGAAAGCGGGCCACGGCACGCGACAGGGTATCATAGCCGCCACCGGGAGATGAACTCACCACCATCGAGACTGTCTTGCCCTTGTAAAACTCTGCGGGCGTCTGGGCTCTGGCGGTAGTGATGACTGCCATCGCTGAGACAAACAGTGCACACACTGCCCCCCGGGCAAGAATCCGGCGCATTCCCTCTCCTCTTCTCGGGCTTATGAAACTCGGCCCGGCGGGGCGATGGTATGTGTGTGCCCGGGCCGCCGCAAGCCCGCTGACAGGTTTGCACTCTGGAACGGATCGCCTATTTTCGGCTCATGGCCGCGCTGCGTTGCGGCACACGACAAGAGGCATCAAAGCTGCGATGACGGCATCACCTCAGGCTGAGACGCGGCTTTACCCGACGCGCCCCTTCCTCGCGGCCAGCCTTGCGGTATTTCGCGAAGGCCGTGTCCTGCTGGCCAGCCGGGCCGCCGCGCCCTTCGATCAGCTCTACACGCTTCCAGGCGGCATGGTGGAGCCGGGAGAAAGTCTTGAAGAGGCTGCTCTGCGGGAGATGCAGGAAGAGACGGGTATCATCGCGAAAATGCTCGGTTTCACCGGATATACCCAATATATCGACCGCGACGAGGCCGGCCGCGTCCGCCGACACTTTGTGATCTGCTCCTATGCAGGTCTCTGGATTTCGGGCGAAGGCGTTCCGGGAGCGGAGTTGCCGGCCATGAAATGGGTCAGCCTCGAGGATGCAGCCAAAATGCCTCTGACACCGGGCCTGATGCCCATTCTGGAGAAGGGCCACGCCATGGCCGGGAGCGCCCGGTGAACCCTGTCCGCACCCTTTGCCTCGTGTTGGCCCTGCAAGCAGCCGCCTGCCTGCCCGCGATCGCCCAATCTGCCCGAAGCCTGCGGCAGGAGGCCCCTGCGGCTCCTTCTTCGCCCACGGAGGCCCCGCCGCCCTATGAGCCGCAGATCCTGCGTCTGGCTGAGATCATGGGCGCCCTCTCCTACCTCAGGGACCTGTGCGGGGACCGGGACGGCAGCGTCTGGCGCGGCCGCATGAGTGCCTTGCTCGAAGCCGAGGCCCAGACGGAGACACGCAAGGAACGCTTGGCGGGGGCCTACAACCGGGGCTTTAGGGGCTTCGAGACAACCTATCGAACCTGCACGCCAAATGCCCAACTTGTGATCAATCGTTATCTCGACGAGGGCGGGAAAATTGCCCGTGATGTGCAGAACCGGTTCGGTGGGGGCTAGGTTTTCCCCAACCCTGACAGCTGCTTCCCCTACGTTAACCTTTTTTAAACTCGATACTCGCAGCCGCCGCAAGGAACCGTTAAGGTTTGAGGCATGAACGAAGTGTTTTCGCCCCATCTCGACGACGAGTCCCATGCTGATGAGCGTCGTGCCGCTCTCGGCTATGTCACGGAAGCTTTCGCAGAAGCGATCCTTGCCGGCATCGAAAGCGACAGTTTTGCCCATGCGGCGCTTTTCACGGCTTTTCAGGAGCTGGTGGAAACCTATGGGGAAGAGCCGGTGGCGGCCTTTGCCGAGCGGCTGCCCCAGCGCATCCGCGAAGGTGAATTCACGATCGCATCGCGCCACTGACCGGCCGCGGTTTGCCTGTCAGCATCAGAGCGATATCCTGACCCTGCACGCCCCATTGAAGGGGTGACCGGGAGGAAAACGATGCCGCTTCTGCGAAGTGCCCTCATGCTGATCGCGCTAACGATGAGCGGATTGTCGGGTGCTTTTGCCCAAGGCTGGCCTGACAAGCCAATCCGGATGATCGTCCCCTATGCGGCCGGAGGCGCGACCGATGCCTTCGCACGCATCGTGGGGGGCAAGCTGCAGCAGCAGCTCAAGGTTCCCGTCGTCGTCGAGAATCGTGTTGGCGCGGGCGGCAACATCGGCGCGGAGACCCTGGCGCGCGCAGCCCCGGATGGAAACACCATCCTGTTCAACATCAATGGTCAGGCCATCAGTCCCGCGCTCTACAAGAACCTGTCCTTCGATTTCGACCGTGACTTCATCCGTGTCACCCAGCTCGTTTCAACCGCAACTGTGCTCACCGTTCATCCGGGCCTTCCCGTCATGAGCTTTCAGGAGCTTGTGGCCTATGCGAAGGCGCATCCCAACAAGTTGAACTACGGGTCCACAGGCATCGGCAACGCCCTTCACCTGACCATGGAACTGCTGAAACGCGAAACCGGCATGGACATCGAAATGGTGCCTTTCAGGGGCGATTCACCGCTGCTTCAATCGCTGATCGCCGGAGAGCTGCAGGTGGCCCTGATCCCAAGCTCGGCGGCCAAGGCCCATGTGGATGCGGGCACCATCAGGGCCATCGGCACGACTGCATCAAGGCGAATCGCAGCCTTTCCCGATGTGCCCACCATTTCCGAACAGGGGCTGCCCGGCTTCTCGGTGCAGGGCTGGATGGGGCTCTTTCTCCCGGCAAAGACGCCGCAGGCCATCGTCGACCGGCTTGCCGCCGAGGCAAAACTTGCCGTCAACGCAGCGGAGGTCGCGCCCATGCTCGTCAACTTCGGCATGACCCCGGTGACCTCGACGCCAGCGGAGTTCGATGCGCTCTATCGCGCTGATCGCGAGAAATTCCAACGCATCGTGAGGGAAGCGAATATTCCCCTCCAAGATTGACGCATTGCAATCCGTCGCATGCCGAACTACGCCAGAAACAAGATCATGCTCCCGGGAGGTTCCATGCGTTTCGCATCCGCCATCGCGACTGCGGCCTTCGTTCTTGGCTTTGCAACCACTCAGGTGCTCGCGCAGGCCTGGCCGTCGAAGCAGATCAAGATCGTCGTGCCCTTCGCGGCGGGTGGAGCCGTGGATGTGACGGCACGCATCTTCGCACAACGTTTTCAGGAGGCTCTAAAAGTCCCGGTCATCGTCGAGAACAAGGCAGGCGCTGGTGGCAACATTGGCGTGGATGCCGTCGCCAAGTCGGCTCCTGATGGCTACACGATCCTGCTCAACACGAATGGTCAGGCAATCAGCCCGGCGACTTACAAAAGCCTGCCCTGGAGCCCTGCGGATTTCGCCCCTGTCACCCAGCTGCTCTCCACCAACCTGCTGCTCGTGGCGCGCCCGGATTTCCCGGCGAAGAACCTGCAAGAGTTCATCGCCTATGCGAAGGAAAAGAAAGGCGCGCTCAACTATGGGGGCACGGGTGTTGGCAATCCGCTGCACCTGACCATGGAGCTGTTGAAGCTGCGTGCCGG
>CAISZN010000375.1 GCA_903889985.1 uncultured Hyphomicrobiales bacterium
ACAATTGCCGATAAAATGGACAGGCAATTGACGCACCGTGGTGCAGCACGATCAGTTTCTGCGCTGGCAGCCATGCTCGCCCATGAGATCAAGAACCCCCTTTCCGGGATCCGCGGGGCCGCCCAGCTGCTGGAAACCGCCGTCGGAGATGAAGATCGGGCCCTGACCCGGCTGATCTGTGACGAAACCGATCGGATCGTGAAGCTGGTCGACCGGATGGAGGCCTTCTCGGACGAACGCCCGATCGAGCGCGAGAGCGTCAATATCCATGCGGTCCTGGACCATGTGAAGCGGATTGGACAGGCGGGGTTTGCCCGTCATATCCGGTTCACGGAAGTCTATGATCCCTCCCTCCCGCCGGTCTGGGCGAACCGGGACCAGCTGGTGCAGGTCTTCCTCAATCTCGTGAAGAATGCTGCCGAGGCCATTGGCCCTGATGCCATCGACGGCGAGATCGAACTTTCGACCGCGTTCCGTCCCGGCGTCAGGCTGAAAACCGCGTCAAATCCGACACCTGTGAGCCTGCCACTGGAGTTCTGTGTGCGCGATAACGGGCCTGGAGTGCCACCCGATATTGCCGAGCATCTCTTCGATCCCTTCGTCACAAACAAGTCCACGGGAACTGGCCTCGGTCTTGCACTTGTAGCTAAAATCATTGGCGATCACGGCGGGATCGTGGAATGCGAGTCACATCCTCGCAGAACGACTTTCCGGGTTCTGATGCCGATGCATTCCCCTGTCGACGGGCGCCTCGCTGCGGAGAGGTGACAAAACCGGTCTTCAGGAATTGGGCGGCCGCGGCCATGCATTCAGGAGTTCAGCCGAATGGCGACCGGTACCATTCTCGTAGCCGATGACGACGCAGCAATCCGAACAGTGGTGAGCCAGGCTCTTGGGCGGACGGGCTACGAAGTGCGGGTGACGGGAACCGCAGCCACGCTGTGGCGCTGGGTTCAGGCTGGCGAGGGCGATCTCGTCATCACCGACGTGGTGATGCCTGACGAAAACGCCTTCGAACTCCTGCCGCGCATCAAGAAAGTCCGGCCGGACCTTCCCATCATCGTGATGAGTGCTCAGAACACCTTCATGACGGCCATCAAGGCCTCTGAGCGGGGCGCCTATGATTATCTTCCGAAGCCCTTCGACCTGAAGGAACTGGTAGCGATTGTTGGCCGTGCCCTGAGCGAGCCGCGTGCGCGGGTCAGCAAGGAACGCGTCGAGGAAATCGAGGGCATGCCGCTTGTGGGCCGTTCGCCTGCGATGCAGGAAATCTACCGCACGCTCGCCCGACTGATGCAGACCGATCTCACGGTGATGATCACCGGTGAGTCCGGGACAGGCAAGGAACTCGTGGCCCGCGCCCTTCACGACTATGGCAAGCGCGCCAAGGGACCATTCGTCGCGATCAACATGGCCGCCATTCCGCGCGACCTGATCGAAAGCGAACTCTTCGGCCACGAGAAGGGAGCCTTCACAGGCGCCAATGCCCGCTCAGCGGGACGCTTCGAACAGGCTGAAGGCGGCACGCTCTTCCTCGACGAAATCGGGGACATGCCGATGGAAGCCCAGACGCGCCTCCTGCGCGTTCTGCAGCAGGGCGAATATACGACCGTTGGCGGTCGCACGCCGATCAAGACCAACGTGCGCATCGTCGCTGCCACCAACAAGGATCTGCGCATCCTCATCCAGCAGGGACTGTTCCGCGAGGATCTGTTCTTCCGCCTCAATGTCGTGCCGCTGAGGTTGCCGCCGCTGCGGGAGCGTAACGAGGATATCGCGGATCTGGTTCGGCACTTTTTCAAGCTTGCTGCTCAGGAAGGGCTTCCCCTCAAGCATATGGATGCGGGTGCTCTCGAGCGCATGAAGCGCTATCGCTGGCCGGGCAACATTCGTGAGCTTGAAAATCTGATCCGTCGCCTGGCGGCGCTTTATCCACAGGAAACAATTTCCGAAGCTCTGGTCGAAGCAGAGCTCGGCCTGGATGCGCCGCTCGTGTCGCCGAGGCCTGCTGCATCCAGTCCGTCAAATGGCTCCATCATGTCCGCCGCTCGTGACCAGGACGACGGCACCCTGTCCCTGTCGGTCGAGCACCATCTGGCTACCCTGTTCAAGGAATATGGCGACCAACTGCCGCCACCGGGCCTGTATCATCGTATTCTGAGGGAGATTGAATACCCTCTGATTTCGGCTGCCCTGGCGGCCACACGAGGGAACCAGATCAAGGCTGCCGAGCTCCTTGGCCTGAACCGGAACACCCTTCGCAAGAAGGTGAGGGATCTGGACGTTCGCCTCATGCGCTCCCCGCGCTGAGCCACGGTCAAAACAGCCACGCGGCCGATCAGGCCGCTCGGTTCGAGGGGCCTTGGTACATTTGCTAGGGCACCTCGGCACCAAATCGGGCTTGCTCCTTCTCAAAAACGTCGCAATCTTGCAACACCGTTGTATCTGTGCCACGCAAATCAACGGCACGGATCCGTGGCCCTTGGTTCGTCAAGCCTGACGAGCCATGGGCTCAACGTCGAATTGCAAGAGCCAACGCGATCGTATGAACGAAGCTAGCAGCACACAGGAGACGATGGTCGGACCGGTCATTGGGAAGCGGCGCTTCCTCGGATGGCTTGGCCCCTTCACTGTGACCCTTGCTGTCCTGCTGGCCGTTCTGACGCTTCTTGTCTTTGCGGATTTTACCCCGATCACGCCCACCAGCAGCGTGGTGGCGGGGCTCTTTATTGCCAATTTCCTCGTCATCCTTGTGCTGCTCGGGCTTACGATTGCCGAGGTCTGGCTCCTTCTGCGGGCGCGACGCCGACAGGCTGCGGGAGCGCGGCTTCATATCCGCATCATGGCGCTGTTTACGGTCATCGCCGCAGCACCAACGATCCTGATTGCCGTCGTGGGGTCGATCACACTCGACCGCAGCCTCAACCCGGCCTTCATGCAGGATGTGCGTGGCTTCGTTTACAACACGGCCGAAGCAGCGCGCCTGTTTCGCGAATCCCAATGCCGGGCCTTGTTGCAGGAAGCGCGGCTAACCGCCTTCGACGTCGCAAGTGCCCGCCAGATCCTCGAGGAAAACCGGCCTGTCTTCGAGGAGTTTTTCAACTCGCGCTCGCGGTTTCTGGGTTTTACGGCCGCTGCACTGATCCGCCCTGACGGATCTCTGGTGATGCGAGCCAATCTGCCGCCCATACCAGCTCTCGCCACAGAGGGGGCAGCCCCACCAGACGAGGCTGCTGCCAAAGTCGAGCAGCCCGTGCTGACGACACCGGATGCAAGCGATTTCGAGGACGCTCGCAAGAATGAGCCACTTTGCCTGATCCTGGGCGAAGGACGAACTTTCGTTGCGTTGCGCGAAATTCCCGGCATGACGGACACGTTCCTCTACGCATCCCGCCCGATCGATCCCTTCGCGGTGGAGTTTCCGGCTCAGGCCACGGGCCTCATCCAGCTTTATGATGCCTATGACGCGCATCGGATGAACATCCAGATAGCCTTTTCCACGATGTACGTGCTGATTGCGCTGATCATGCTCCTCTCGGCAATCTGGCTGGGGCTCTCCTTCGCCGGCCGGTTGGTGACGCCGATCAGGACCCTGATTGCGGCAACGGATCAGGTCGCAACCGGCAATCTGTATGTTCAGGTCCCGGTGCATCGCTCCGATGGCGATCTTGGCCATCTGGGCGAGACCTTCAACAAGATGACATCGGAACTGCGCCTGCAGCAGAACAGGCTCATTGCGGCAAGCACCTTGATCGACGAGCGCCGTGCCTTCACGGAAGCAGTGCTGGCGGGTGTTCCCGCCGCCGTCTTTGGGATCGATGTGGCAGGGCGCGTGACCGTCCTCAATACCTCTGCTCAAAAACTGCTTGGCTCGTCCGAAGACGCTGACAGCATTGTGGGCGAGCGCATCGAGACCCTGATGCCGGAGCTTGAAACAATCCTGGCCGAGGCTGGCGCTGGACGCATGCGCATCTTCCACAGCCAGCTCACACTGTCGCGCAATGGTCGCGACCGTATGTTCAACGTCAGCGTGACGGGCGGATCTGCGGGCAGGGACGGGCAGGGCGTGGTGGTGACGCTTGATGACATCACGGAGCTGGTTTCGGCACAACGCACCTCAGCCTGGGCTGACGTGGCAAGGCGCATCGCCCATGAAATCAAGAACCCGCTGACACCGATCCAGCTTTCGGCAGAACGTCTCAAGCGCAAATATGCGAAGGTGATCACGCAGGATCGCGACGTATTCGACCAGTGCACCGACACGATCGTGCGGCAGGTTGATGACATCAAACGCATGGTCGATGAGTTCTCGTCTTTTGCGCGCATGCCAAAGGCGCGGCTGGAGGAAGACGATCTGTCAGCCTGCGTGCGTCAGGTTCTGTTCCTGATGCGCGTCGGCCATCCCGACATTACGATCGAGGAACATATGCCGGCATCGGCCGTCATGGCGCGGTTCGATCGCCGCCTGCTGTCACAGGCGCTGACCAACATCATCAAGAATGCAACCGAGGGCATCGCTGCAGCGTCACAGGAACGCGGCGAACCCCCAAGGATTGATGTATCTCTGCAGGCCGGGGACGACGGCAAGGTCGTCATCGATGTGATCGACAACGGAAAGGGTTTTCCGAGGGAAGGTCGCCAGAGCCTGCTTGAGCCCTATGTTACGACGCGGGCAGAAGGAACAGGCCTTGGCTTGCCCATCGTCTCAAAAATCCTCGAAGACCACGGCGGCGGCATTGAACTGCTCGATGCACCTTCCGGCCATGGTGCACAGGTCCGTCTCTGGTTCATCCAGCAGTCCGGTCATCAACCATTGGATGCGCGCGGCGCATCCCAATCCCAATTTGCCCACAACAAGGCTTGAAGAACGAAGATGGCAAGCGACATCCTGATCGTTGATGACGAGGCCGACATTCGCGAAGGCGTCTCGGGCATCCTCTCTGATGAAGGCCACAGCACCCGCACGGCCAAAAATTCTGACGAGGCACTGGCGGCTATCGAGGCGCGTCGACCGCACCTGATTTTCCTTGATATCTGGATGCAGGGCTCACGCCTCGACGGCCTGCAGCTGCTTGAAATCGTCAAGGAGCAAAATCCAACACTCCCTGTGGTGATGATTTCCGGCCACGGAAATATTGAGACAGCCGTCTCAGCAATCCGTCTTGGCGCTTACGATTTCATTGAGAAGCCTTTCAAGGCTGATCGGCTTGTTCTTGTCGCCGAGCGTGCGCTCGAGACGTCGAGACTCAAGCGGGAGGTATCTGATCTGCGCGCACGTGCAGGTGCCGCTGACCGCATCATTGGTCACTCCAGCACGATCAACCAGCTTCGACAGGTCATCGACCGCGTCGGTCCAGCCAATTCTCGCATCCTCATCACGGGTGCGTCGGGAAGCGGCAAGGAACTCACGGCGCGCGCCATTCATGCGGCATCAAACCGCTCGACTGGCCCCTTCGTCGTCATTAATGCGGCCACGATTACGCCCGACTCCATGGAAACCGAACTGTTCGGTACGGAGGGGACGGACGGTCGAACTCGCAAGGTCGGCGCGCTCGAGGAAGCCCATGGTGGCACGCTCTATCTTGATGAAGTGGCCGATATGCCGAAGGAGACCCAGGGCAAGATCCTGCGCGTTCTCGTTGACCAGAATTTCCAGCGCGTTGGTGGTGCCACGCGGGTTCATGTTGATGTACGCATCATCTCCTCCACCAGCCGCGACCTGCAGGCCCTGATTGCCGAAAGCCTCTTCCGCGAGGATCTATTCCATCGCCTTTCCGTAGTTCCCATCCGCGTGCCGACACTGTCGGAACGTCGCGAGGATATTTCGGAGCTGGTGACCTATTTCATGGACCAGATCTCGACGACCACCGGCCTGCCTCGCCGCAAGATTGGTGAGGATGCGATGGCGATCCTCCAGTCCCATGACTGGCCCGGAAATGTCCGCCAGCTGCGCAACAATGTGGAGCGCCTCATGATCCTGGCTTCCGGCGACGCGGAGGCCGAGATTGACGCCAGCATGTTGCCCTCGGAGATTGGCACGCTCGTACCTTCGACCCCAAATGGGACAGGTGGGGAGAAGCTCATGAGCCTGCCCCTGCGCGAAGCTCGCGAGGTTTTCGAGAGGGAATATCTGACCGCTCAGATCAATCGCTTTGGCGGCAACATCTCCCGCACGGCCGAATTCATCGGCATGGAACGCTCCGCACTCCATCGCAAGCTGAAGTCGCTCGGAATCGACTGATGAGCCGCATCACCTATGTCAACGGCCGCTACGTGCCGCATGCACAGGCGAGCGTTCATGTGGAGGACCGTGGGTACCAGTTCGCGGATGGGGTTTACGAAGTTTGCGAGATCCGCAGTGGGGAGCTCATCGATGAAGAGCGCCACCTCGACCGCCTTGGCTACTCGCTGTCCGAGCTGCGGATTATCCCTCCGGTCGGTCGCGCGGCGCTGAAATTCATCATGCGCCAGGTGATCCACCGGAACAGGGTTGGGAACGGCCTTGTCTATCTGCAGGTCACCCGCGGCGTGGCACCACGCGACCATGCCTTTCCAAAAGCAACGCACGCCGCTCTGATCGTCAGCGCGCGCCCCCTCGAGCGCGCGGCACTTGATGCCCGTGCCGAGACGGGCGTGAAGGTCATCACCCATCCCGACGAGCGCTGGCGTCGACCAGACATCAAGTCAATCTCGCTGCTTCCCAATATCCTCGCCAAGCAGGCCGCAAAAGAGCAGGGGGCGCAGGAGGCCTGGCTGGTCGATGACGCGGGCTATGTCACCGAGGGATC
>CAISZN010000376.1 GCA_903889985.1 uncultured Hyphomicrobiales bacterium
AGGCATATTCGATGATGGTCACGGGGGCGTCTGCGGACCCAAGCCACGAATCCGGCAGGGCATTGTCGGCCATCAGGTCGGCCACCGGCACATTGCCAACGGCCTGGGCAAAGGCCGGGGTGATGCCGGCGGTCAGGGCCGTGGCGGCGGCGGTTGCCCCCAGCGCTCCGAGGAACTCGCGGCGGGTGGTCCAAAACGGGAGAGACATCACATTCGTCCTTACAGGCGACAGGGCAAGGCAGGCTGCGGGCAGCGGCGCCTGCAGCGAAGTCGCCGGAGAATGTGGCAAGATGAGGATGGCCGCAAGGCAGGCCCCTCAGGAGTCTTCCGGCTTTTGCGAAAAGACGTGGCCGCCGAGCCGGTTCAGGGCATTGCGCAGGGCCTCGTCCTCAATGGTACTCGTCTCGGCCGCGACCTTGCGGGCGGCAGCCGGGTCGATTCGCGGCACCGGCCTGCGTTTCTGGCGGGTGCGTTCCAGCGGCCCCTGCCGGATGGCAATCCGGTGCACGGCCCGCCAGCCCAGATGGGCATTCACCCGCTCGCAGAGCACCGGCGCCAGGTGCTGCACCTCCAGCGCGAAGGCGCCCACGACCCGCAGGATCAGGGTGGCGGGCTCCGTGGGGACATCGGGCGAGCGCAGGGGCGCGCGGGTCGGCCATTGCAGCTTCAGTGGTTCGGAGACAGCCGCAAGCCGCTCCCCGGCGATCTCGTCCCAGTTGAGCACCATGTCGGCCGCCCCAAAGCCCTGCTTGGCGAGCAACGGATCGAGGGTCGCGCCGATGAGATCGGCGAGCGGCTTGGCATAGGAGCGGCGCTTGGGAGGCGGAGGCATGGCGGAAGTGTAGCACAGGGCCGAATGGACCGCGCGCGTCCCCGCGCGCATGGGCAGACGAGGACGTCCGCGGTCCAGGAGCTTCGGCGCACTCAGCCTCTCGCCTGCGCCCTACCGGCGGGCTAAGCTCCCGAGCATGGTCTCTGAACCGCTCAACTCGCTCGACACGTATCGGCGCTCGCAAGCAGGCTTCGCGCCGCTGGCGCGCGCGGCCTTGCTGGCTGCCATCACGCTCCTCGCAGCACCGGCAACGGGGCTCGCCCAGACGGTCGATGCAGCAAAGCGCTGTCTGGAACTCACCACGCCGAAGGCCGGTGGCGGGAGGCCGGAGGTCGTCACCTCATTCGAGCTCCTGATGATAGATGTGCCGTTCGAAGCCTTGGCCGTTTGCCGCAGGGCACTGGCTGCAGCACCCGCTGATGCGGGCCTGATCGCTGGTGAAGATCTCGCGACGAAGGTTGTCAGCACCCTGGCACTGGGCGTCGATTATCCGCCAAAGCGCGCAGATGCAGTGGCCAAGGCGCTGGCCCTAGCCCCCGGAGCAACAGGCATCGAAGCGCCGCTGATCGCCTATTATCTGGGTTCTGCCTTTGCCTATGGCGCCGGCATCCCGAAGGATCCGGCCGGAGCCATCCTGTGGTTCACGAAAGCCCTGCAGGCGAAGACACAGGGCGATGATGTCGTGCAGTCGGAGCTATATCGGGTACGCGCGGCCCTTGCGCCGAAATAGATCAGCGGATTGTTCGCGTCCCAAATCCAGCCCCTCGCCTGCGCCCGGCCTTCGGGCTAAACCGGGGCCATGGCTCCTGATCCGCAAAAGCTGCTCGACTGGTATGACCGCCATCGCCGTGTCCTGCCCTGGCGTGCGCCGGCGGGCGTGACGCCGGACCCATATGCGGTCTGGCTGTCCGAGGTCATGCTCCAGCAGACCACCGTGCCCGCCGTAAAGCCCTATTACGAAGGCTTCCTCGCCCGCTGGCCCCGGGTGGAGGATCTGGCAGAGGCCCCCACGGAAGAGGTCATGCGGGCCTGGGCGGGGCTTGGCTACTATTCCCGTGCCCGCAATCTGCATGCCTGCGCCAAGGTCGTGGCCTCGCAGCATGGCGGGCGCTTCCCTTCCGACGAGGCTGGCCTGCGCGCTCTGCCGGGCATCGGCCCCTACACGGCGGCGGCCATCGCCTCCATCGCCTTCGGACAGCGGGCCGTGGTGGTGGATGGAAACGTGGAGCGGGTCATCACCCGCCTCCACGTCATCGACACGCCCCTGCCTGCCGCCAAGCCGCTCATCCGCGAGGCGGCCGATGCCCTGACGCCGCAGCTCCGGCCCGGCGACTTCGCCCAGGCCATGATGGATCTGGGGGCGACCATTTGCAGCCCACGCAGGCCCGCCTGCGCCCTGTGCCCCTTCCGCGGGGCCTGCAAGGCCGCTAGGGCGGGCGATCAGGAGCGCTATCCGCTCAAGGCCCCCAAGACCGAGCGGCCCGCGCGCGCAGGCGCTGCCTTCTATGCACGCCGGGCTGACGGAATGGTCCTGGTGCGCACCCGCCCGCCCAAGGGACTGCTCGGCGGCATGACGGAGTTTCCAGGCACCGAATGGAAGACCGGCTTCCGCCTTGGCTCAGCAGATGATCATGCGCCCTTGCCGGGAGACTGGAAAAGGGTGCGCGACAAGGTCGAGCATGTCTTCACCCACTTCGCTCTGACGCTGAGCATCTTCCGCGCCGAGCTGCCGAAGTCCACGCGGGCGCCGGAAGGCGCGCGCTTCGTGCGCGAGGACCAGCTCGGGCAGGAGGCCCTTCCAAGCGTCATGGTGAAGGTCTGGCAGGCGGCAACGGGCGGCGGGAAGGACTAGTCCTCAGCTTCGCTCGTGCGCGGCCCCTGGGCCTCATGCGCCTCGAAGGCTGCCAGCAGGATCAGCACCGCCGCACAGGTGACCAGCAGGGCGACGTTATGCGCGCCCGGAATAATCGAGCTGAAGCCCAGCATTGCGCTGATGGCACCAACAATTGCCGCCGCCGCTGTCCATGCCAACATGACCAGCTCCACAGGCCGGAGGATGCGCCCTGCAAGGGGACTGAAATGACGAAGACAAGCCCGCCAAAGGTTCCGGATTGCGCCTATCTTCGTTCCGTGAGACGACAGTTTCATGATGGAAATCCTTGAAAGCGGCAATCTGCGGGTGAAGCTTGGCCAGCGCACGGTGACGGTTGTCGTCAAGCGCGATCCCGATGCGGATGAAGCACTCATCGTCGCCCTCGATTCCATCGAGGAGTGGGACGATGGCGAACCCGTCACCATGCCCGAACTGCAGCGGCTTCTTGCGATCATCGAACGCGAGTGCGAAGCTCGCGGCATCGAGGTGGAATTCGACTAGGGCAATGACCCTGCAGGGAGGATGACGATGACAGAGGTTGCGTTCGATCGCACCAACGAGGACCTCGGCAATCTGGTCGAACTCGGTCACGTCAACTACCGCATTCCCGATCAGGGGCTCGCCACGACCTTCTATGTCTCAGGCCTTGGCCTCACACGCGACCCCTTCATGATGACGGGCACGAGCAACATGTGGGTGAATATTGGCAACAGCCAGTTCCACCTGCCCACTGGCCCCGCCGTTGTCGCGCCGGGCATCGTCACCGGGCTTGTCGTGCCTGATCTTGATGCCCTGCGTGCGCGCTTGAGCAAGATCGCCAAGGATCTTGCGGGCACGGCCTTCAGCGTGAGCGATGCGGATGGTTTTGTTGCCGTCACCTGTCCCTGGGGCAATCGCCTGCGCTGCCATGCGCCCGATCCCGTGCGCTTTGGTTCCGTGCGCCTCGGCATGGCCTATGTGGATCTCGAGGTTCCGCGCGGGACCGCCAATGGCATTGCGCGCTTCTATCGGGAGATCATCGGCGCCCGCGCAAAACTCGAAGAGGGTCGCGACGGCGCGATTGCGCGCATCACCTGCGGGCCGGGGCAATCGCTGCTGTTCACGGAGAAACTGTCGCCGGCGGACCCCTGCCCGCAGCATCACATCCAGATCTATCTGGCGGATTTTTCAGGCCCCTATGATCGCCTGAAGAAGCTCGGCTGCACCATCCGCGAGTCATCGCGCCACCAGTACAGCTTTGCGCAATTGCGCGATCCCGCGACTGGTGCGGATCTCTTTGGTCTCGATCACGAGACGCGCAGCATGACCCATCCCATGTTCGGCCGCGCGCTGATCAACCGCGATGCCTTACAGGGGATTGGTGGTTATAAAGCCGGGCGCGATCAATTCGACTGGCACCTGTGAGCGTCAGGCTTTCTTGTAGGGGCCGAGTTCCTTGAGCGCGGCATCGGCGGCGGTGGTGTTCACCGTCTGCTCGATGTTCACTTCGCCCTCGATCCATCCCTGCGACTTGAAGAAGGCGAAGTCCGTGCGAAGGCTGCTCATGTTAAGCCGCGCATCCGGGTTCGAGCCCTGCGTGCTCATGGTCTTGTAGATGGTTGGATCCTTGAGTTCGGTGAACTCCATGAGGATCCTGATCACCTCATCCGCATTGGGCCCCTTGAGGCCGCCATCGGCCAGCGCGCCGTCATAGAAGCGCATGGCCTTGATGAAGGCGCGCATGAAGCGACGGCCCACATCCGGGCGCTTCTGCGTGAAGATGTTGGAGAAGACGATGTGGGTCGCATCCGCATTCGGATAGTAGGTATCGTTCGTGGTGATGCGCACTGCA
Source organism: uncultured Hyphomicrobiales bacterium (assembly GCA_903889985.1). Taxonomy (GTDB): domain Bacteria; phylum Pseudomonadota; class Alphaproteobacteria; order Rhizobiales; family Beijerinckiaceae; genus Terripilifer. Next base: position 4,537 of record CAISZN010000376.1, read on the forward strand.
ATGCCCTGACGCGCTGCATAGGTTGCAGCGGGCTCTGTCGTGAGGCCTGCATCCACCGCACCATTGGCGATGGCGGTGACGTGGTTGGGATAGGCGAGATAGATCGGCTCGATATCCGCATAGGTGAGGCCGACGGTCTTGAGACCCTCGTTGAGCGTGGATGTCGCGCCTGTGCCTGTGCCGGGCAGGGCGACCTTCATGCCCTTCAGGTCATTCAGGGACTTGAAGCGGCCGCTGTCCACATGCTGCTTGCGCACGATGAGCACCTGATGGCCATAGCCGGGCCGTGCATTGCCATTGCCGCTGACGATCTGAATGGGGATGCCACGTGCCACCGCATTGAAGAGGGTTGCGCTTGCTGAGCCGGTGGCGACGTCAATATCGCCAGAGCCAAGAGGTGCAATCATCTTGCCACCGGAATCGAAGACCGTGCCTTCGACCGTGAGGCCTTCCTCGGCGAAATAGCCCTTCTTCATGGCGACGAGAATGGCGAAGTCGCTGGTCGAATTGGAAATGGCGATGTTCACCTTGTCGGCGGCAAAGGCCGGCCGCGCGCCACTGACGAGAACAGTGCCGGCAGCCGCGCCAACGAAGGCGCGCCGTGTCACGAGGTTTGTGCAGGAT
>CAISZN010000377.1 GCA_903889985.1 uncultured Hyphomicrobiales bacterium
GCTGGTGCTGCGAGAGAGGATTGAACTCTCGACCTCTCCATTACCAATGGAGTGCTCTACCACTGAGCTACCGCAGCAAGCGACGGCCGCGCTGCGGCCTGAAGCGACGCGCTTTTGCCACAGGGGGGCTGTGGGTGCAAGCCATTCCGGGCGAGAAAGCAATTGTGGCAGCCGCCGGGACCCGCGCGCGGGATGCGGGCCCCGACTTTCCTCGGGCTTTCAGGCGGCGGAGGCAAGATCAGCCGTTTCGAGCGCAACCGCAACAGACTGCAGGATGGCCGCATAGCGGACTGCCGTCTGCACCTGCTCGGCTGTAACACCATGCTCGCGAAGCACTTTTTCGTGGGCGTCGATGCACATTCCGCAGCCGTTGATAGCCGAGACCGCGAGCGACCAGAGCTCGAAATCGGTCTTTTCGACCCCCGGATTGCCGATGACATTCATGCGCAGCTTGGCTGGCATGCGGCCATATTCGGCATTCGAGGAAAGGTGGACGAAGCGGTAATAGACATTGTTCATGGCCATCACCGCCGCCGCCGAGCGGGCGGCGGCCAGGGCTACCGGGCTCAGGTGCCCTTCCGCTTCAGCGCTGAAAGCCGCGGCGACCTCCTGGTTTCGGGTGGCGAGGGCGCTGGCAAGCAGCAGCCCCCACTTGGTTTGCTCCCCCAGGGTCTCGTCATTGACGAGACTGGAGAGGTTCAGGCGGACGTCCTTGGCAAAATCGGGCAGGCGCGCCTTCAGGGCTTCAATGGTCATGGGGTGATCCTCAGGCTGCCTTGAGCGTGTCGCCGCCGACTTCGCGGTTACAGGGGCACAGCTCGTCGGTCTGCAGGGCATCAAGCACACGCAGCGTGTCCTTGGGGTTGCGGCCGACATTGAGGTTGGTCGCATAGACGTGCTGGATCACATTGTCCGGGTCGACGATGAAGGTGTAGCGATAGGGCACGCCCTCTGGCGAGCGGATGCCAAGGCCGTCGACGAGATCGCCGCGGGGATCAGCAAAGGACCAGATCGGCAGCCGGTCGAGATCCTTGTGGTTGCGCCGCCAGGCCAGCTTCACATGTTCGTTGTCACTAGAGCCGCCCAGGACCACGGCGTCACGGTCGGCGAATTCCCCCGCAAGGCGGGCGAATTCCGCGATTTCGGTCGGACAGACGAAGGTGAAATCCTTCGGGTAGAAGAAGATGATCTTCCATTTGCCGGGGAAGCTGGCTTCCGTGATGGTCTCGAAAGCCGAAACGCCATGCTCCTCATGGGCATTGAAGCCGGGCTTCACGCCAGTGATCTGGAAGGTGGGAAGGGTCGCGCCGATGCCGAGCATAAGTTATTCTCCTGCTTGATGATTTCCGCCTGCGCTTGGCGCCGGGCGTCAGATTGTTTCGACGCGAGTGGTGATAGATTCTCCAAAGTCATCGGGCCAATCGATTGTTCCGGTTATTACGATTGGCTTTGCCTATGTGATCGCAAGGTTGCGACTCCCTGCTGTCGAGGGTAACCAGAGACATTCCCTCAGGATCAGCGCCCCATGACCATCCGACTGCACAAGGGCGACCTGCCCCATCTCGACAACTACGGCTCGAGCGTCGCCATCGATACTGAGACCCTCGGCCTGAACCTGCAGAGGGACCGTCTCTGCGTGGTCCAGCTCTCGCCGGGCGACGGGACGGCGGATGTGGTGCAGATCGCCAGGGGGCAGACGCGGGCGCCCAATCTGGAAAAGCTGCTTACCGACCCCAAGGTGATCAAGATTTTCCATTTCGGGCGCTTCGACATCGCCCAGCTGAACAATGCCTTCGGGGTCGAGATCGCGCCGGTCTATTGCACCAAGATCGCCTCGAAACTGTGCCGCACCTACACGGACCGGCATGGCCTCAAGGATCTCGTGCGCGAGCTTCTGGGCGTTGATCTGTCCAAGCAGCAGCAGTCCTCCGACTGGGCCGCCGAGACCCTGAGTGATGCCCAGCTCGCCTATGCGGCCTCTGACGTGCTGCATTTGCATGGACTGCGGGAGCGGCTGGATATGATGCTGGCGCGCGAGGGCCGCACGGCCATTGCACAGGCCTGCTTCGACTTCCTGCCCCGGCGCGCCGCCCTCGACTTGATGGGTTGGGACGAAAGCGACATATTCTCGCACGAATAGCGCTGGTTCGCGCCGGATTTCGGCGCTTGCCCCGACTTTGCCATGAGGGGCGGGCAGGGTTCCGCATGACTGACCAGACCGTGAGCCGAAAGCACGCATGAGCCATTCGACCGAGCTGTCCGCCGCGAGCCAGGGCGATGCCCGCAGGCGCGCCGAAAGGGGCGGCGCCTATCGTGCGGCGCGGCGACATTCGGCGCATGTGCGTTTTCTGCGCTGGGCAATTCCCGTCGGTTGCCTGCTCGCGGTGGCGGGGCTGCTGGGCGTGACGCTCTTTGATCCTTTCTCGAAACTGCCCGGCAATGTGTCGATCAGTTCCCTCGGGCTGAGCGGGACGCGGGTCACCATGGAGCTGCCCAAGCTCAGCGGCTACCGCCAGGACGGCCGTCGCTACGATGTGCGCGCAGATTCAGGCGTGCAGGACATCAAGGTGCCCAATGTCATCGAGCTCAATCACATGGATGCGAGCTTCGAGACGGGTGACAACAACCGCGTGCGCGTCATCGCACCTTTTGCCGTCTATGACAGCGGCCGCGAATTCATGCAGATGCGCGGCGATGTCCGGGTCACCAGCTTGAGCGGGTTCGACATCCGCCTCAAGAGCGCGGACGTGGACATGAAGGCCGGAGGCATCCATTCGAGCGAACCCGTGCATGTGATCATGCCGCGCGGCACGGTTGATGCCGATCGGCTCGAAATCACAGGTGGCGGACAGCAGGTCACCTTCGATGGTAATGTCCACACGCACCTGATCCCGGCGGAGGGCAACCAGGCTACGGGGAACGAGGCAAATTGATGCGTTTGACAGTTTCAACGGCCCTGATGTGCGGTGTTCTGCTGGTGGCCGGCGCCCCCGCGGCGCTGGCGCAGGCCGCACTCATCCCCGGCGGCAATTCCAAGGCTCCGGTCAGCATCGATTCGGCCAAGCTCGACTATTTCGACAAGGAGCAGAAGCTCGTCTACTCGGGCGGTGTCGTCGCCAAGCAGGGTGATTCCATCCTCAAGGCCACGACCCTGTCGATCTTCCTCGCCTCCAGTCCGACCAAGGCAGCAGAGGCTCCGGCGGAGGGCGCCAGCGGCGGGGATGTGCGTCGCATGGAAGCGACCGGCCCGGTCACCATTTCCTCCAAGGACCAGGTCGGCATGGGTGACAGCGCCATCTATGACAAGGCCGAGAACAAGCTCTACCTGATCGGCAATGTCAGCCTGTCCCAGCAAGGCAATGTCATCAAGGGCCAACCCAAGTCGCGCCTGATCTATGACCTGACCACAAGCCAGGCGCAGATTGAGGGTGGCGTGAACAGCCTGTTTACGCCCAAGGGCAATAATCCCTCGCCAGCCCCAACAGCCGGCAACACCAATCCAGCCGATGGGCTGCGGCGTTCGACCGATGGGCGCGATCCGAAGGCCGATCAGCACAACCGCCGGCCGTAACCGTTTCACCCATTGCCACGAACACGGCGCTGGTCTAGCCCTGCAGAGGCGCCGGTCGCGAGAGATTCCCGCCAGCATGTCTTTTTTCCAGTCCGCCTTTTCGGTCAGTACCGCAGCCCGACGCCTGTTCGGACGGGCCGCGTCAGCCGCGCAACCTGACAAGGAGCGGCCGTCCTTCGGTTATGGCGATGGAACGCTAGTCGCCGGGAATCTCGGCAAAAGCTATGGTGGACGGCAGGTCGTCCAGGACGTGAGCCTGGGCGTGTGCCGGGGCGAGGCGGTCGGCCTGCTCGGACCCAATGGCGCCGGCAAGACCACGGTTTTTTACATGATCACCGGGCTGGTACGCCCGGACAAGGGCGTGATCGAACTCGACGGCCACGATGTCACCGATCTGCCCATGTATCGCCGAGCGCGGTTGGGAATCGGCTATCTTCCTCAGGAAGCGTCGATTTTCCGAGGCTTGAGCGTCGAGGACAATATCCGGGCCGTGCTTGAAGTCACCGAGCCGGACGCGGACCGCAGGCAGGCTGAACTCGAGGAACTCCTGGAGGAGTTCGACATCAAGCGCCTGCGCAAGGCACCCTCCATCGCCCTGTCAGGTGGCGAGCGGCGGCGCTGCGAGATTGCCCGCGCGCTGGCCGGGCACCCCTCCTTCATGCTGCTCGACGAGCCCTTCGCGGGCATCGACCCCATCGCCGTCGGTGACATTCAGGACCTGGTGCGTCACCTGAAGCAACGCGGGATCGGCGTGCTGATCACCGACCATAATGTGCGCGAGACGCTCGGCCTGATCGATCGCGCCTATATCATCCATTCCGGACATGTGCTGACGGAAGGCTCGCCGGAAGAAATTGTTGCCAATCCGGACGTTCGTCGCTTCTATCTGGGTGAAGATTTCCGCATGTGATGGCTGAAGTGCTTAAAATTTAAGCTAATCAGGCACATTTGCTGAAACTATAGCCGTAACGCCTAGCATATGACCCTGCATTAGCGTATCTTTTCGTGCAAATCTCGGCTATGCAATTTCCAGGCCGCCCAAAAGGTGGTCTGGAGTATGGGTTCGGGTCATGGCGCTTTCGACCAGGCTGATGATGCGCCAGGGGCAGTCCCTGGTGATGACGCCGCAGCTTCTGCAGGCGATTAAGCTTCTTCAGCTTTCAAATCTCGAACTCTCCGCGATGGTGGAGGAAGAACTCGAACGCAACCCATTGCTGGAGCGCATCGAGGATCGACCGGACGGGGAGCCCACACTGGCTTCCACCAATTCAGATGCCTATGACGATTACGAGAGCGACGGCCTCGGCACCCACAGCGAGGGCGAGGGCGGCGAGGGCGTTGGCGACTATGCCTCCATCCGGGAAGGCGACTGGGCCAGCGAAGAGCTGCACGCCGATACGTCCTCCCTGCAGACGAGCCTCGACACCGATCTGGGCAACACCTTCGATGAGGATCGCACGGCGCCCTCCGCGAGCCTTGAGCCCATGTCCGATGGCCTCTCGGCCACATCCTGGACGGGGTCTCCCGGGGGCGGCGAAGATGGCGAGGCCAGCAACCTCGAAGCCTATGTCGCCGCGACCACGAACCTGCGCGAGCACCTCACCGAACAGCTCGCCCTGGCCTGTCCCGATCCCATCGATCGCATGATCGGCCACGCGATCATCGATTCCATCGAGGATTCGGGCTACCTCAGTGCAACGGTGGACGACATTGCCGACCGGCTGGGCACTCCGGTCAAGCGGGTCGAGGCAATCCTGAAGATCGTTCAGGGCTTCGATCCGACGGGCGTGGGCGCCCGCGATCTGGCTGAATGCCTGGCAATCCAGCTGCGCGAACAGGATCGATTTGATCCGGCCATGCAGGTGCTGGTGGCCAACCTGCCCCTTCTCGCCAAGCGCGACTTTGCGGCGCTGCGCAAATTGTGCGGCGTCGACGACGAGGACATGGCCGACATGGTGTCGGAGATCCGCCGCCTCGACCCGAAGCCGGGTCGCGCCTTCGGTGGTGGCCCGATCCAGTCGGTGGTGCCCGATGTGAGCGTGCGCGCGGCCTCGGATGGATCATGGCATGTGGAGATCAACTCCGAAGGCCTGCCACGGGTGCTGGTGAACCAGACCTATGCGGCTCGCGTGGGCAAGGGTGCACCCGGTTCAACCGACCGCAGCTTCATTGCAACCTGCCTGCAGAATGCCAACTGGCTGACGAAGAGCCTCGAGCAGCGGGCCAAGACCATCCTCAAGGTCGCCACCGAGATCGTGCGCCAGCAGGACGCGTTTTTCGCCCAGGGCGTCGAGCATCTGCGCCCGCTCAATCTCAAGACCATTGCCGATGCCATCGGCATGCATGAATCGACTGTCTCGCGGGTCACCTCGAACAAATACATGTCGACCCCGCGCGGCCTGTTCGAGATGAAATATTTCTTCACGGCCTCGATCCCGGCTCGCTCAGGCGGAGAAGCCCATTCGGCCGAGGCCGTGCGCTTCCGCATCAAGCAGCTCATTGACCAGGAGACGGCGGACGACGTGCTTTCCGATGATGCCATCGTCCTGAAGCTGAAAGGTGCGAATATCGACATCGCCCGGCGTACGGTGGCCAAATACCGCGAGAGCCTGCGGATTCCCTCCTCCGTCGAACGGCGGCGGGAAAAAGCCTCCATGCACCGGGCATAAGGCACAAAAATGTCGGGAAATAGCGATTCTGTGGTGAGCGGGGATGTGGCGAGTGGGCGATTGACTTGGTCCCCGCGCCTTCGTAACGCTGTTATCACCTGGCGCCAAAATGGGCATGTCTACGCGACGACGTGGCCCGCCCGGGGAGGTTGGTGAAACATGAGCCTGCGCGTTTCCGGCAAGAACTTCAGCATCGGTGAAGCCCTTCGCACCCACGTGCTGACACGGATCGAATCCGCCGCGTCGAAATATTTCGACGGGTCGGTCACCGGCCATGTGGTCGTCGACCACGAGGGGTCAGGTTATCGCACTGACTGCACGTTGCATCTGACGTCCGGCATGACCCTCCATTCGGAGGGACGGGCCCATGAGCCCTATGCCAGTTTCGAGCAGGCCGCGGACCGGCTTGAGGGCCGCCTGCGGCGCTACAAGACCCGTCTCAAGAAGCACCATACCCATTCACATACAGCTCAGCCCACCGAGGCTGAGACTGTTTCGGACTACACGATCGAGCCGCCCGGCCCGGATCATGCAGAGACGGAAACCTATCATCCGGTGGTGATCGCAGAAGCGAGCCGCCAGCTGAAGGAGCTGCCCGTGTCCGATGCGGTGAGAGATCTTGATTTGACCGGGGCGCCGGTCCTCGTTTTCCGTCATGCCACGACCGGACGGGTCAATATCGTCTACCGGCGGCCTGATGGAAACATCGGCTGGCTCGACCCGGCAGCGCCCGAAGGTAAGGCAAAGCGTCCATGATCACTCTTGGTCAGCGCAGGGTCGCCCGGAGCCAAATGGCTCGGGCGGCCGAACAAACACGGGTATCGCAATGCCGCTGAACGAGCTGATCTCCGACCGGGCGATCATTCCAGCGCTCAAGGTCTCGTCAAAAAAGGCGGCCCTGCAGGAACTCGCCGAGAAGGCGGCGACCCTGTGTGGCCTGCCGGCACGGGAGATCTTTGATTCCATGCTGCAGCGTGAGCGGCTGGGCTCCACCGGCGTCGGCAACGGAATTGCCATCCCGCACGGCAAGCTCGCCCATGTCGACCGGATCTTTGGCGTCTTCGCCCGCCTCGACCGGCCGATCGACTTTGATGCCCAGGATGGTGCACCCGTCGACCTCATATTCATGCTGATTGCGCCGGAAAGCGCCGGGGCTGATCATCTGAAGGCGCTGGCCCGTATTGCCCGCCTCCTTCGCGACCCGGCCTTCACGGCAAGGCTGCGGGCCACAAAGGATCCGGCTGCCCTCTATCTCATGCTGACCCAGGCGCCGACGAGCCACGCGGCCTAGACCCAGGCCCGTCCTTCGAAATCAACGAGATAACGAGCTGGCGACGCGGCGACGGCGGCCATTCCGGCCAGTACCGTATCGGGCTGCGTCAGAACTCTGACCGGGATCCGACTGGCAAGCGCGGCATAGGGCGCCTTGTCTTCAAAGGCCGATCGAAAGGCATCTTCGTCCAGCAGAGGCAGGATGCGCGGCAGGAGACCACCGGCCAGCGTGACCCCTCCCTTGGCCAGAAAGGCGAGGGCCATGTCCCCGGCAAAGCGGGCCACCAGGCGCCAGAACATGCGCACGGTTTGTGCCTCCTGCGAATCAGGATCGGCCAGCGCGGCCTGAACGATGGCAGCGCCATCAGCCTCGGGCCTTGGCTGTCCGTCTGCAGCAAGCCGGGCACGATGCAGGCGCCTCAGCCCCGGACCGGAAATCAGGCACTCGGGCGTGATGCGCCCATGAACGGGCTCGACGAAGGGCC
>CAISZN010000378.1 GCA_903889985.1 uncultured Hyphomicrobiales bacterium
CTGCCCGCATCGCCTTTGGCGGGCTTGGCGCGCTCATGCTGTTCCAGTGGCGTAGTGCGGCGGCTGGCGTGATCTTTGGTGGCGCCATGGCGCTGCAGCTCATCGCTCTTCCGGAGCTCGGCGAAAGCGGCGAGAATTTCCGCTCCTTCTTCGGCATCAGCCGGGTGCTGGAGTCCCGCAGCGGTGAATTCCGCGCCCTTGCCCATGGCACGACCATGCATGGGGCGATCCGCATTCGCCAGCCGGATGGCACGCCCGTCACGGGGCGGCCGATGCCGACGACCTATTACCATCCCGATGGACCTCTGGGCTCCGCGCTCAATGCGACGCGCACGAAGGAGGGCGGGCTCAAGCATGTGGCGCTCGTTGGCCTCGGCGCTGGCGCGATGGCCTGCCACATGCGCGCCAATGAGGCGGTCACCTATTACGAGATCGATCCGGTCGTGGTGCGGCTGGCTTCTGATCCGGCGCGCTTCCGGTTCCTCTCGGACTGCACACCGCAGGCGAAGATCGTTATCGGCGATGCGCGCCTGACTTTGGCGAAGCAGGCTGGGCTGAGTGACTTCATCCTCATCGATGCCTTTTCGTCCGATGCGATCCCGGTGCATCTGCTGACACGCGAGGCGCTGGCGCTTTATGTGTCGAAGCTCGCGCCCCATGGTGTGCTGGTGCTGCATACCTCGAACAAGTTCATGGAATTCCATGGGCTGATTGCGCAGGCTGCGAGCGAGCTGGGGCTCAAGGCCTACGAGCGGCGCGATCTCGATGTGCCCAGCGACAATCCGGATTTGCGCACCGCCACCGCCGCCGTGGCTCTCGTGCGTGATGCCGCGGATGCGCAGGTGCTCAGGGCCGGCCCTGGTGGCGATCACTGGATTCCGCTTGCACCGAATGGAACGCCGGCCTGGACCGACGAGAAAAGCTCGATCCTGACGGCGATTGCCGCGAAATGGTGGATGCCCTGACCTAGCGCTTGCGCTCGAGCAGGAAGACCGCCTGTTCGCCAAAGAGGTTCCAGAACCACCAGGGCGCATTGACGCGCACCGGCGCGCCGAAACGGTCGAGCGCGACTGCGCGACCAATCTTGGCATCCAGTTCCTCCACCAGCGCGACGAAATCGCGGATGGTGCAGAAATGGATGTTGGGCGTGTCGTACCAGGCGTAGGATAGATTCTCCGTCACCGGCATGCGGCCCTTGAAGGCAAGCTGGGTGCGGATGCGCCAATGGCCGAAATTCGGGAAGGAGACGATGACGCGCCGACCGATGCGCAGCATGTTCTCCAGCACTTTTCTGGGATGCCGTGTGGCCTGGATCGTCTGTGACAGGATGACGTAATCGAAGCCATCGTCGGGATATTCGACGAGGTCAATGTCCGCGTCGCCCTGAATGACCGAGAGGCCTTTGGCCACGCAGTCATTCACGCCGCGTTGGGACAGTTCCATGCCACGCGCATCGACGTTCTTGGTGTCGGCGAGCATGTGCAAAAGCTCACCCTCGCCGCAGCCGATGTCGAGGACGCGGGAATTGGCCTCCACCATGTCGGCGATGGCGAGCAGGTCGATACGCGATGCGCCGGGGGAGGAAACGAAGGCTGTGGTCGGCACCGGACCTTTGTTGGTCACGCTCATCAGGCGATCCCCCGCGCACGCGCTGCCGAGCCCAGAAATCCCCGCGTTGCTGCAAAGAGATCGGGCTCGTCGAGCAGGAAGGCGTCGTGCCCCTTGTCGGTCTCTACCTCGACGAAAGAGACGGAGGCGCCGCCCGCATTGAGCGCATGGACGATCGCGCGGGATTCCGAGGTTGGGAACAGCCAGTCCGAGGTGAAGGAGACCACGCAGAAGCGCGTCTTCGTGCCCTTGAAGGCATTGGCGAGCTTGCCGCCATAGTCACTCGCCAGATCGAAGTAATCCATGGCGCGTGTCAGGTAGAGATAGGAATTGGCGTCGAACCGCTCGACGAAGCTCGAGCCCTGATGGCGCAGGTAGCTTTCGATCTGGAAATCCGCGTCGAAGGAGAAAGTGGGCGCTTCGCGGTTCTGCAATTTCCTGCCGAACTTGCGGTGCAGGGCCTCATCCGAGAGATAGGTGATGTGGGCTGCCATTCGCGCCACGGCCAGCCCTTTCGAGGGGTCGGTGCCCTGTTCGAAATAGCGCCCACCCGCCCACATGGGATCGGCCATCACCGCCTGACGCCCGACTTCGTGGAAGGCGATGTTCTGGGATGAGTGGCGCGCCGCCGTGGCGATGGGCATGGCGCAGAAGACACGCTGCGGATAGAGCGCCGCCCATTGCAGCACCTGCATGCCGCCCATGGATCCCCCGAGCACACAGAACAGCTGGTCGATGCCCAAATGGTCGACCAGCATGGCCTGCGCCCGCACCATGTCGCGGATCGTCACCACGGGCAGCTCGAGCCCATAGGGCTTGCCCGTCACCGGGTTGGTCGAGGCCGGGCCGGTGGTGCCCATGCAGCCGCCGATGACATTGGAGCAGATGATGAAATAGCAGTCGGTGTCGATGGGCTTGCCGGGCCCCACCATGATCTCCCACCAGCCGGGCTTGCCGGTCACCGGGTTCTGGTTGGCCAGGTGCTGGTCGCCGGTCAGCGCATGGCAGATCAGGATCGCGTTAGACTTCGCCGCGTTCAGCGTCCCATAGGTCTGGTAGGCGACGGTGAAGGGGGCGAGGTCGACGCCCGCGTCCATATGCAGCGGATTATCCGCGCCAAAGCGCACGACGAGGCTGTGGGGATCGTCAGCCTCTCTCTGATGCGGTGTCATGGTCGCCGCAGGCTCAGTCATCCACCCATCTCGACCGGAAAGCGTTCGTTTTGCCGAACGAAGTGTCCGCTTTATAGGTGTTTTTGGGGGTCGGAGTCAAGAGTTTGGGCCGTCTTGCCTAAACAGGTCGAGGCTCGATGCTTCCGCCCCCTTCTCCCCGCCGCAGGTGGGGAGAAGGTGAGGATGAGGGGTCGGCGAGCTCTTCACCCTCAGCCGCGTTGAGAACCGCGGCGCCCTCACCCTGACCCTCTCCCGCAGGCGGGAGAGGGAATGCATTCGTCCTTCCCCGTTTGCCAACCTCCAGCCCGGCGGCTAAACAGGGTCCGCCCGGCGGAATAGCCGCTGCGGCGACCCCAGAAGCGCGC
>CAISZN010000379.1 GCA_903889985.1 uncultured Hyphomicrobiales bacterium
CGAATGACGTGGTTGCAAGGATACAGGCGAAGGGGAGGGCGAAGTGCTTCATGATCGTCAACCTGCGACGGGAAGGTTGGGTTCCATAGCATAGGTCGATGGGGCCGGACCAGAGCCGCCCGGGGGCGACCCTGTCGCTTCAGGCAGCGAGCAACTGGCTCTGGCTGCTTGAGGCTGTTGTGCCGCCGGGTGTTGACGACGGTGTGCCCTGCAGGAGGGCCCTCAGCATCTGCATCGTGTCGTTTGTACTGCTGGAGGCTGCCTGCGTTGAAGGGGTGCCGCCACCATGGCCGTGATGATGATGGCCACCATGGCCACCGCCCACAGCCGAGGTCAGATCCGAAGCAACATTGATCGTCGCGGCCCCGGCGCCGGAGAGGTCCCCGCCCTTGGCTGCCCCGACCAGGGCCTCCAGATCGGACAGGAACTTGTTGGCGGTGGAGGTCGAAGACGTATCGGGTGTCGTCGATGTGCCCGTAGTCGATGACGATGTGGATGAGGCAGAAGAGCCGACGACCTTCTGGATATCCGCATCGAGTGCATTGGCTGCGCCCTGCATGGCCGTGGCGTCCCCAGACACCATTGCCGACAGCAGGGATTTCAGATCGGTTGCGAAGGGAGATGCCGTGGAGGCCGTGGTCGCGCTGGCCTTGCTGCCATCGTGGTCACCATCGCCATCGGCACTGCCGCTGCCAGCAACAGTATTGTTGACCGTCATACTCGCACGGTCAGCCTGCATCTTGCTGAGAGCAGCCTGCGCTTTTGTCTGGTCGCCGGATTGGACCGCCCCGAGGAGGTTGGTCAGATCCGTCTTCATGGTGGAGCGAAACGTGTTCGCGCTACCCCCAGATGCATCCTGTGTCCCGTTCGATCCGGTAAGGGAGCCGATCTGGGACATATCGTTCTGAACCGTTTGGGCCTGCGCCTGAGCGGTTTGCATATCGCCGGATTGAACCGCCGACATCATGGCCTGCATGGCCGTTCGTTTATCATGCATCAACTGCATGAGGGAGCTGGACTGCCCCCCTATGCCTAATATCGACATGCCGTGTCCTTTCACGTCGATGGCGCCCCACGCTGCAACGTCGCCCTAACAGCTTGCGTGAAACTGAATCGGTTCCGGAAAAATCGTTAATTGGCAATGGGTTGTGGGCTTGGTCGTTAACTTTTGTGGCGCCCTGCCATACTGTTCGTCGACTAAGTGATTCAAACTATTGAGTGGCCGCTAGCGCGGGTCGTCAAAACGCTTGGCAATCCGCCTCGTTGCACATATCAGACCTGCGCTGAATGCATGGCTTTGAAACCTGATTGTTTGGCTCTTGCGCCGCCTCGGCAAGTGTCGCAGCCTCGAGAAGAGCGGCCGCCAGAGCCGTGCCGCCCGCGGTTTGCGGGCAGGGGAGGAGTATCATGGCCATTGCCCGTCGTAGCGTGCTTGCTGGCCTGTTCACCGGCCTCGTCATGCCGGCCCGGGCGGCGGACGCGATCGCCGACTTCTACACCGGACGCACCATCACGATTGTCATCGGGAGCGATCCCGGCGGGACTTACGATTTCTATGGGCGCACCATCGCGCGCCACCTGGGCAGACATGTGCCGGGCGATCCTAAAGTCATCGTGCAGAATGTCTCGGGCGCGGGGAGCTATCTGGCAGCG
>CAISZN010000380.1 GCA_903889985.1 uncultured Hyphomicrobiales bacterium
ACTTCGAGGATGGGCTCCCAGTTGAAGCCATTGGCCTTGCGCTCCTCCCCATTGGTGAGCCACAGCGAAGCAACCGCGACCACGATCATCACCGTCTCGCGCAGGAGATTCTGGATCTCCAGGTGCGTGCCGAGGATGGTGGGGCCAATGCCGGGCTTCCAGATGCCGCTCATGACGATGGCACCCACGGCCACGGCGATCAGGGCGAGGTTGACGAGGCCGGTCACACGCAGGCCTGACTCATCGGGCGTCGGATCACGCGGCGGCTTGCCATCGCGGCGATAGACATAGGTGTCGAGGGCGAAGAACAGGGCAAGCAGCACGACGACGGTGAAGACCGTCGCGCCGATGAGGTGGCCCGTCGTCCAGAAGAAGCTCACGCCACGCAGGAAGCCAAGAAACAGCGGCGGATCGCCGAGCGGTGTCAGCGCGCCGCCGATGTTGGCGACGAGGAAGATGAAGAACACGAAGACATGCGCATTTTGCCTGCGCGCATCATTGGCGCGCAGCAGCGGGCGCACCAGCACCATGGCCGCTCCCGTCGTGCCGATGATGCTGGCAAGCGTGGCACCCAGCGCCAGAAGGCCGGTGTTGAGCGCGGGGCTGCCATGGAGGTTGCCGCGGATGACGAGGCCGCCTGCCGCCGTGAAGAGCGCGAGCAGCATCAGGATGAAGGGGATGTATTCGCCTGCCAGTGTGTGGAACAGGGCCGCGGCTGCGGGCTCCGGGCCAAAGGCGACCGTCATGGGAACGAGCGCGAGCAGGCCCCAGAAGGCAGCGGCCTTGCCGTAGTTCGCATGCCACCAGTGATGGGCGAGCAGCGGGCCCGTGGCGATCGACAGCAGGATGCCTGCGAAGGGCAGGGCCCAGAGCACGGACATGGTCGCACCATCGAGCCCCTCTGCCGCCAGTGCGGGTGAGGCCAGCAGGCTTGCTGTTGCGAGGACGGCGATGTGGGGAAGCAGGCGCAAGGCAGGACTCCGCTGCGGTGCGCATCTCGCACCTCATTCCGTTTTTAAAGCGATCACAGGGGCAGGCAAGCCTGCCCTCACGGGATGCCTGCCTTCAAGAGTGGGCAGGATGCTCCAGCGCCTTGGCAATGGCATGACGGCGCGGCATGGCGAGGCCCCACACGATGAGCGTGGCCACCGAACAGATGCCGAAGGTCCAGCGCAGGCCGAAGGCATGGGCGATGAGGCCATCGATCAGGGAGCCCACCGCCGGCATGCCGCGGAAGATGAGCAGGTAGAGGCTCATGACACGGCCGCGCATGTCGTTGGCGACAGCGCTCTGCACCAGCGCCTGCGTGCTCGTCGACATGGAGTTGAGCGTGTAGCCCAGAAAACTCGCGCTGATAACGCCGACAATGAAATTATCGGTCGCAACCAGCGCCAGTGTCGATGCAACAAGGCCAACAAATCCGCCGAAAATGCGCACGGTAAGGCCGGACACCCCGCCGCGCATCGCGATAGTTCCTGCGCTGAGCATGGCGCCAACGCCGATACCTGAAGTCAACCACGCGAGATCACGTGGCCCGCCCATGAAAATGGTGCCGACAAATCCTGGCAGCATGTCCTGTATCGGACGAATAAAGATCGACGCAGTGGTCATCAACAAAAACACTGGACCAATTCCGGGATGCGCGCGGACGTAGGCAAAACTGGCGCCGATGTCGGCAAACAGATTGCCGCGCCCGCGCGCCCGCTGTTGTTGTGGTGGAAGCCGCAGCAGCGAGAGGATTGTCTGGAAGAACAATGAACCAAACGCATGCGCAACGAAGGCGCCCGCTACGCCGAAAGCGGGGATCATAAGTGCTGCGATGGCGGGGCCGACAAAGCGCGCCACCTGAAACATGGCTGAATCGATGGCGATCGCCGGCGCAAATTCCTCGAAGGGCACAGTGCGCGGCAAGAGGGTTTGCCGTCCCGCGCCAGCGAAAGGGTACAGAGCGCCCCCATAAAGCGAAATCGCCATCAGCGCGAAAATGCCCATCGTGTTGGTGAAGATGAGCACAGCGAGCAGGATCGCTTGCATCATCAGCAAAAACTGCGACAGGCGTGTCAACTGCCAGGCGTCCATGCGGTCCGCAACCGCGCCGGCGAAGGGCGCGATGAGGATCATTGGTCCCAGATCGGCGGCGGCGATGAGGCCAAGCCATGCTGTTGAATGCGTGAGGTCCCACGCCAGCCAGCCAACGCCAACACGCTGCATCCAGCCTGTGACGGAATAGAGCGTCATGCCGATTTCGTAGAGCGTAAAATTGCGATGTCGCCAGACGCGAATGGCAGGTTGGGATGATGTGGCGATGGGCATGTAACCGGGCTTGCTTTTCAATTGTTACGCCTGCTTCCCGCGCGCCGCGAGAAGCAGGAGCGCACGCTCTTCACCGCGTCGCGTCTTTCTTGGCAACCGGCACGCTCTTTGCCAGCCACTTTGCGATCACAGCCGCAATGTCCTTGCTA
>CAISZN010000381.1 GCA_903889985.1 uncultured Hyphomicrobiales bacterium
CGACCCCCACCCTGAAAATGCTTTGCATTGTCGACCCTCCCCGCAAGGGGGAGGGTGAGCGCAGGTGTTTCCTAAACCGGCACGCGAACCACGGCGCGCAGGCCGCCGAGGCGGTTCTGGGCTAGCTCGGAATTGACTATAAACCCCAACATCATGGGTTCGGTTTTTGTGAAACAGAACAATCGCAGATATCAAACAGGTATCAACGCTTCTTCGTCTTTATGATTTTGGGCTTGGGATCTAGTGTCAGATCATCGTCCAATGCCTCTTGATCCGCGGCATTTTTTTCTGCCTGGCTTTCAAATCTGGATCGGTCTTTAGCAATTGAATATCGACGCATTGCGTCTTCATACCAATCAAAGCGTTCATTCGAGGAATCTCGGCTCTTCACAACGCGCTTGTTGCGAAGATCATGTGTTTCTCGCTTTGATGTCACTAAGTCGATGCTCCAGACCACACCATTCAAAAATAGCACTTCAATGTTGCTCTGGATGTCGGGATCATTGCGGTTTTAGAAATGCGTCTCATGAAAAAATAGATCTCGTTTCTTGAATCTGATGTGGATGCAGTTGCGAGCTCCTGGAGTTACTCGTCATTAACATCTCGCTTTTTTATTGTTAGGTTCAGCTGCACCAGAGAAAGGTCCGAGCGCTAGTGTTGCGCCATGATCAGAATGGAGAGTGGCTATGGAAGAGCTTATCGCCGGAGTTTTATTGTTTTCAGCAGCAGGTAGTGCCAGTGCTGCGGTGTCTGACGTTACGTCGCGACCTCTGCTGGGAATTTCACTGCTCAGCCTTTCGAATCTGCTAGCAGTTTTTTTCGCCATCATCGACTTCCGTGAAGGCTATTCGGCAGTGATCACATTTTCTGGACTAGGGCTTAACGTGTTAGCAGCCACGATCGGCTTTGTCGTATCGAGTGTTATATTCTACAAGTTTTCCGATATGCCCGTTGTTGAAGACGTAGAATCAAAGCCGCAGACTTCTTAGAAGTCTGTTTGAAAACGTCTCAATGTGCGATCCTTCGGAGTAGCAGGCTGCCCAGAGCGATGTGGATCATGGCTTCGGAGACGTCGATGCGCTCTTCGTAGTCGCGTGCCTGGCGTCGCCAGCGGGCCATCCAGCCAAATGTGCGCTCGACGACCCAGCGGCGCGGAAGGACCTCGAAACCCTTTGCGCTGTCGGAACGCTTGATGATTTCGATCACGAATTCGAGGTAATTGGCTTTGTCCATGAGCTTGGTTCGATCATAGGCACTGTCAGCAAACAGATGCTTCAGCCAAGGCTAGCGTTTGCGCACGGCGTCGAGGACGAGTTGGGCGCCTGTGCTATCGGAGATATCTGCGGGCGTCAGGTTGAGCATAAGAAGCCGCCGGTCGGTATCCACCGCGATGTGGCGCTTACACCCAGCAATCTTTTTGCCGACGTCATACCCTCTCACCTTCGCCCCTGGGGCCTTGACGGACTGGCTGTCAACCACCCCGCCGGTAGGGCTCGCCTCGCGGCCCTGGATCTCCCGGTCGAGCACGAGCACCATGTCGTGGATGGTATGGAAAAGGAAGCGCCGAACGAAACGGCGAAAATGCCAATAAACCGTCTGCAATGAAGGAAAGTCGTTGGGCAGCATCCGCCAGCCGCAACCTGCGCGGGCCAGATAGTGGATCGCATTCAACACCTCGCGCGCATTGACAGACGCAGGCACCCTGTCCGCGCTGCGCCCGGTAGCATCGGCGCGATCAGCACCCATTCCTCGTCGGTCAGGTCAATCGGGTAACGCTTGGTATTCTTCGATATCTTGGCCATTGGGCCACGTGCTGATGGTGTCCACATCAATAGCTTGAATCACAATTGCTTCAGGCATTCCATGAGTTCTCAAACGGTCTCTTACCGCTCGTATGCAACCCACTCTGCAGCATCAAAGGCTGCTGAACAAAAAGAAGATATGCTGATATCACGCTGATTTGGCGTTCGCTTAACATCAGCCAGACAGGCAGCGACTGAAAGAATCACTGTTACAGCGGCTCTGATCACACTTTCGTTGTCACCATCAAAGTGTGAGCAGGCCAATCGAAATTTCATGAGCCTTTCACGTATGTCTGATTCCAGTTCAGCCAAAACAACCAAAGACACTGGTTGTAAATCATGAACATCGCTGACTGTCGGAATCCGCGACCACTCTGTTTGCATATCGATAGAAAAGGTCATCTATGGCACCGAGATCTTCTGATTTGTTTTTAAAAATTAGCTTCTGAAGCTCTCGATGGGTGAGAGGTTTGTACAGAAAAAATTCAATTACATTGATGAAAAAATGCGTGTCATCGATGAAAATATGAGCAAAAGACCACTTTTTATACTTTTGCGAAGGAAATATAACATACTGAAATTTTTGCAGTTTTAGACCGTGACTTAACAGGCAGTAAGGCAGATTTATTCCAAGATCTTCATTGAGTTGGCTCGGATTGAAATCGTGTTTCAAATATTGCAACATACCTGCCCCTTTGAATAACTATTATTGGCTATTCTAATCTTGCACATGTGATTTGCATGTGGTCGGTCCGTCACTGACGTGCGACCAGAACTGGAGTTGTCACATGAACAGTCATCTTCGGTTGAGGGAGCCTATGCAAGACAAGGCTATTCATGTCCCTGATATGATAGGGTCGCTGTTCAGCGCCTTAGAAAATAAGAATATTATGCTGATTGTCGCTGATCAGGAGAGGCTGGAAGATCTCCGACGCGCCTTTACTAAATGGCATGCTAGGGCCGTCGGCTTCTGGAGCCTTAAATCGGCATCAAAGACACTTTCGTCTCATAAGCCCGATCTTGTCCTTTTTCACTTATCCGCTGATGACGATTGTCCATGGGATTTTATGGATGAAACAGCTCGGACTGTCCCAATAATGGTCCTATCTGAAACAAATTCAGCATCAGAAGCCGTGATGGCGTTCGAGCATGGAGCGGTCGATTACATAAGGCTTCCTGCAGATTACATAAAGTTTCCTGCAAATGTCCGAGAAGTTTTAATTCGTGCTGCAAGAGCGGCAAGATTGACGCTTAAAACACAAGAAAGCGCTGAAAAAAAGCTAACGGCTTATGCGGATTTGCAGATCGACCCGATTGATAGATCAATTCGGTGCGTTCATTCAGGCTTAGCCGTGCCGTTGAGCGCTCCGGAATTCCGGTCGCTTATCATTTTACTGAAGTCGCCAAGCAAATCGGTCGAACGCGATCTGTTTTCGAAACTGATACGGCCCAAGGCAGGGGATTCAGGTGATCGAGGCGTTGATGTTTTGATGAGTCGCTTACGGTCAAAGCTGAAACTGATAAATTCGAAAGTATCTATTCGGAGCATCAGAGGCTCTGGATACTTCTTGGAAAGCTGAAGCGGTATTGAAGTGCGTTGGCTGCAATCTGTTGGGCCTCCAAGTGTCCTTCAGGTCTGCACTGCCCAAATGCCACGGCCGATCTTCCGTACCTTCTTCGCGCCCAGTAGTCGATTCAGTGCTTGCACAATGGAGACATCTTCGTCAATTCCAGTGAATTGATACCCGCTTTCATGCAGGAAGGTCTTTATTTCGATATTTCGCGCAGGGCGTCCCAAGGTCTCCATGGCTGCAAGCACGGCGGCCGCTATGCGGGGCTTATAAGTCCTCACGAAACCAGTTTGCTGTCGATCCCCTCTCCTTTGCAGGTTGACGAGTGATCGTTCGAGAACAGCAACGATCAAATCGAGTTCTTGAATTTTGTCCTCTATCCGCCTCAGATATGATCCCAGCCTTCGGACATCAGCTATCAAATCCATTTCGAAGATATCCTTGCCATTTTTACGTGGCATAGGGCCATTTTGAATCGGGAGGCATTCAGTATCAGTTGCGCCGAAATCAGCGATTTTTCTCGTTTGAGAAGCGTTTTGCATTTGCAGACCCCTCAGAAATAACCTTCAAAAATACTTTAAACTCTATGTCTTTCTTAGAATATTAGCTTTGTATCCGGATTGAAAGATTTGAATTAAAATAAACTCCTGACTCGTCTGCGACTTAGAACTCGAATCTGTAATGGTTTCCCTGCACACCATCTTGACCACATGATAGCACCGCTTCAGCGCCTTAAGGATACGATGCTCAATATGCCGCGCCATTTCGGCGCGGAGTTTTGGTGCGCGCCCCGGCGTGAGGACGAGACTGACCTCGAGACCACGTGAAGGTGGCTGCTCGCCACCCTCCCCTTGATGGGGAGGGTCGACGCCCATCAGCGCGGCGGGGTGATGCTGCGATTTCTTCTTAGGGTTCTACTGAAGCTGCAACGTGAGTCATACGCGCGCTGATCGCGCGCGACCCCCACCCTGAAAATGCTTTGCATTGTCGACCCTCCCCGCAAGGGGGAGGGTGAGCGCAGGTGTTTCCTAAACCGGCACGCGAACCACTGCGCGCAGGCCGCCGAGGCGGCTCTGGGCGAGCTGGATGTCGCCGCCGTGGGAGCGGGCGATGTCGCGGGCGATGGCAAGGCCAAGGCCTGTGCCGCCCTCGTCCTGGTTGCGCGACTCGTCGATGCGGAAGAAGGGGCGGAAGACGTCTTCGCGCAGCTTCTCGGGGATGCCGGGGCCATCATCTTCAACCGCGATGGTGAGGAAGCGTTCGTCGCGGGCGGCCTCGATCTCGATATGCTTGCCATAGCGCTGCGCATTGGCGACCAGATTGCCGACGCAGCGGCGGAAGGAATCCGAACGCAGCGTCACCATGGGATCGCCCGAAAAACTCACATGGGTGTCGGTGCCATGGCGTGAGGCATCCATGGCCAGATCCTCGAGCAGGGCGCGCACATCGGTTGATGCGGAAGCCTCGCCACCATCGCCGCGCGCAAAGCTCAGATAGGCTTCGAGCATGCGCTGCATCTCGTCCACATCCTTGCGAAGCGCGTCAGAATCTTCCCCCGCATCCAGCAGTTCGAGGGAGAGCTTGAAGCGCGTGAGGACGGTGCGCAGGTCGTGGCTGACGCCATTGAGCATGGCTGTGCGCTGATCCATGGCGCGCTCGATGCGCCGGCGCATTTCAAAGAAGGCATAGCCGGCCTGGCGCACTTCGCGCGCACCGTGGGGACGGAACTCGGTCTCCCGGCCCTTGCCGAAATCCTCCGCTGCGCCCGCCAGCCGCAGGATGGGGCGGATCTGGTTGCGCAGGAAGGCAATGGCGACACCCAGCAGCACCAAAGAGGTGCCCATCATCCACATCAGGAAGATATGCGAGTTCGAGGCATAGGTGGAGTTGCGATGGGTGATGACACGCAGCACCGCATCATCCATGAGAATCTGAATCTCGACGAGATTGGAGCGCCCGACCGTGTCGATCCAGAAGGGGCGCTTGATCTGATGGGCGAGTTCGCGTGAGAGCGCACTGTCGAGCAGAGAGAAGAAGGGCTTTGGCAGCGGTGGCGGCAGCTCCTTCCTGGGCAGGACATCCACGTCCAGATGCAGGCGCGCGGAGGCGATCTCGCGCAGCTTCACGTTGTTCTCGTCGCGCGGGAGTGCCTTGTAGAAATCAGCCAGTGCTGCCACGTCCTGCACCACGGCGGCAGACAGGCGCTGCGTGACGGTCTGCCAGTGACGCTCCATGAAGAAATAGGCGATCACCGATTGCAGGATCACCACGGGCAGGATGACGATCAGCAGCGATCGGGCATAGAGGCCCTTCGGCATGAGTTCGGCAACCCACCGGGCGAAGCGATACCAAAGCACACGCGGACGCTCGAAACGACTGAAGACGAAGGGTGTCGTGCGGCGCGGTGCGGTATCGGTCATCGGTCGAGCACCAGCCGGTAGCCAGCCCCGCGCGCTGTCTGCAGGAAGGCCGGGTCGGCGGAATCAAGCTCGATCTTGCGGCGCAGGCGGTTGATCTGCACATCGACCGTGCGTTCATTACCGGGCGGCCCTTCGCCTGCCAGTGCCTCGCGGGTGACGGGCTCGCCCTGCGCCAGGGCGAGCATGCGCAGCATCTGGCGCTCGCGGTCAGTGAGCTTCACCAGTTCATCGCTTTGTCGCAGCTCGCTGCGCTCGATGTCGAAGGTGAAGTCGCCAAAGCGCACGGATGTGACGATGCCCGTGTCCTTCGCCACGGGTGGCGCAGCTCGACGCAGGATGGACGCGATGCGCAGCGACAGTTCCTTTGGCTCGAAAGGCTTTGCCAGATAATCGTCGGCACCGGCCTCCAGTCCGCGCACGCGATCGAAGGCGTCGGAACGGGCGGTGAGCATGAGGATCGGCACCTGCGATTCCTTGCGCAGGGAGGCCGCAAAATCGACACCATTCTCGCCGGGCATCATCACATCCAGCACGATGAGATCGAAGGCAAAGCTGCGCAGGTGGCGGCGTGCATCCGCCGCATCGCCTGCAGTGGTGACGCGATAACCCTGTCCGGACAGATAGCGCGACAACAGGGCACGAATGCGGCGGTCGTCATCAACCACCAGGAGATGGGAGGCGTCGTCTGCGGGTGCGACGGGTTCGGCGGCGTTCATGGCGCGGGCCTCGGCAGGGACAGGGCAGCATCGCGACCGACGAGGGTAGCAACCTTTTCGCGCTCCTGCGGGTCAATCATGGCGAGCAGGAATTCCACGGCCATGTGCTCCGAGCCGGGTGGCAGGGAGGCGAGCGCGCGCGAGAAGCGCTCCGACTGCAGGCGCGACAGGTCGAGGGCAAGACGGATGCCCTTTGGGGTGGGAAACAGCAGGCGTTGACGGCGGTCATTCACGCCGGCGCGCTGTTCCACGTAGTTCTGTTCGAGAAGTTCCTTCAGGACGCGGCTCAGGCTCTGTTTTGTGATGCGCAGGATATCCAGCAATTCGGCAATGGTGAGGCCGGGATTGCGATTGACGAAATGCAGCACGCGATGATGCGCCCGCCCGAAGCCGATGCTCTCAAGCTTGCGGTCGGGATCCCCCACGAAGTCACGATAGGCGAAGAAGAAAAGTTCGATCAGGTCATACATGGGGGACGTGTCAGTCCCGCCGGCCCCTGCGGGGGACCGTCCATCGGGCCGGGTCTCAACGGCTGAATCCATGTGAGGCGTCCGCCTTTTATGTCAGCTATGTTGACATATTTCAGGTCGGCTGGTAGTCGTCAAGGCCCATATGAACAGCATTCCGGGCAGGAATGAGACAGGCCGCGTGCGGCTGCTCCCGCCTGGACGGGCCGAAGGAGCGGAGCATGTCAGTCCTCCCATTTGATCAGCGCGACGGTTTTATCTGGATGAACGGCGCGCTTGTTCCCTGGAAAGACGCGAAGCTGCACGTCCTCTCCCACGGCCTGCACTATGCAAGCTGCGTCTTCGAGGGCGAGCGCGCCTATGGCGGCAAGATCTTCAAGATCACCGAGCATTCGGAGCGCTTCAGGAAGTCAGCCGAGATGCTCGACTTCGAGATCCCCTATTCGGTGGCGGAACTCGATGCGGCCAAGAAGCTTGTCGTCGAGAAGAACGGTTTTGCCAGCTGCTATGTGCGCCCGGTTGCCTGGCGCGGCAGCGAGATGATGGCGGTCGCAGCACAGCATGCGACGATCAATGTCGCCATCGCCGTGTGGGACTGGCCGAGCATGTTCGACACCAACGAGAAGATGCGCGGCATCCGTCTCGACATTGCCGAATATCGCCGCCCCGATCCAATGACCGCGCCCTGCCACTCGAAGGCCGCGGGCCTCTACATGATCTGCACGATCTCCAAGCATCGCGCCGAGCGCCGTGGCTATGCGGATGCCATGATGCTCGACTGGCAGGGCCGTGTCGCCGAATGCACCGGCGCCAATATCTTCTTCACGAAGGGTGGCGTGATCCATACGCCGATCGCCGACTGCTTCCTCGATGGCATCACGCGCCGCACGGTGATTGGCCTTGCCAAGCGCCGCGGCATCGAGGTCGTCGAGCGCCGCATCATGCCGGAAGAACTCGCCAGCATGGATGAATGCTTCATCTGCGGCACGGGTGCGGAAGTCACCCCGGTGTCGGAAGTCGGCCCCTACAAGTTCACGCCGGGCACGATCTCGCGCACGCTGATCGAGGACTATACGGCTGAAGTGAACGCCTAAGTCGTCCGCGCCTGCAGGGCAGGCTGCGCAGGACAGCTGATGGAATTCGATTGATCGAGGGCTCCGGGCAACCGGGGCCCTTGTTTTTGTGCGGGCCGTCGAATGCGACGTCATCGGGGATGCGCAACGAGGAATCTCGGGTGCAGGCTTTCAGCCCTTCGCGCGCCCGCGGCTCGCAATGACCAGCGCGATGCCTGCGAGGATCGCCACCGAGCAGGCCGCCAGCCGAAGGCTCGGCGCTTCGCCGAGCATGAGCGCGCCACCCAGCGCTGTGATCACCGGCACGCTCAGCTGCACTGAGGCCCCTTGCCCGGCCGATAGTCCCGGCAAGGCCGCGTACCAGATCGTGTAGCCAAGGCCCGAGGTGACGGCACCCGACAGGGCTGCATAGGCGAAGCCCAAAGGCGTCATGTGCGCGCTGAATGCGGCGAGCACGGATATGGCAACGGCAATGGGAAGTGCACGCAGGAAATTGCCAGCGGTTGCGGCCAGAGGATCGCCCGCGCCGCGACCCAGCAGGGAATAACAGCCCCAGGCCATGCCGGCCGCGAGCATGAGGACTGCGCCCTGCCATGGTGGCGCTGAAACGCCGGGGGCAATGAGTGCGGCAAGGCCGGAGAGGGCAAGCAGGAAGCCGATCCACTGAATGCCCGCCAGCCGTTCCCCCGTCAGCAGACCGGCCGCGATCATGGTGGCCTGCACGGCACCAAACAGCAGGAGGGCGCCGGTGCCGGCGGTCAGGGATGTGTAGGCAAAGGAGAAGGCCGCCGCATAGGCGATCAGGGCCAGGGCGGCTTTCCATGACCCCGCCCTTTCGCGGGCGCGCCCGCCAAGGGCGAGGATCAGCCAGAGGGTGCCAGCGCCACAGGCCATGCGCACCGAGGTGAAGCTCGCCGGATCAATGGCATCCTGTGCGAGGGCCAGCCTGCAGAGGACCGAGTTGCCCGCAAAGGCCACCATGGCGATGGCCGTCAGCCCGAGGGTGCGGAGCACAGAAGCAGGCGGGATGGGCAGGGCTGTCTGGCTCATGCGAGCCATGATCCATCAGCCGCACCGGCCGCACAACCTGCCGTCAAAGTTATGTCAGGTCACGCTGCCGCGGAACGGGGCGCGCGCCGGTTGTCCTGACGGGCAAGGATGGCGATGCGCTCGCTCTTGAGCCAGACATCGGCAAGGGTCAGCACTTCCATGTCATCGAGACGGAACTGCGCCCGTTCGATGGCTTCGTCATCGCACTGTGCCTGAATTTCTTCGGTCAGCCGGGCGTGACCATCGTCCCCGATGAAGGAGACCCTGTAGAGAGAGGCCGACATAGCATCCTCCTGTGTCCGGGCCTTCACGAGCCCGTTTGTCCAGCAGGTGCAAAACGCGCTCCTGCCCTGAACGAGGGGAAAGCTAGTCCGGGTTATCCACAGGCGCAAGATGGTGCCGGAAATTTGGGCA
>CAISZN010000382.1 GCA_903889985.1 uncultured Hyphomicrobiales bacterium
GAGCAATTTCGGTCAGGACCCGCTGGGGATTCCGTGGCTCTTCCTGCCGTTCCTGATTCTCATGGGCATGGGCATCGTCTCACGCGTCACTCCGGACCCGCGCGAGATCGGCCGCAACATCGAAGTCTACTTTCCCGGCGAGCCGGCCTCCGTGAAGCGCACGGCGGGAACCGGCCAACAGTTTCATGTCTCCAAGATCTTCCGCGATCCACGGCTGCGGCTGGCGGTAGTGGCCAATGCGGCGGCCAATGGAAACATGTCCATCGTGATGGTGCTGACCTCTCTCGTGCTCGCCCATCACGGGCACACGCTGGTCTCGATCGCCATTTCGCACATGTTCCATTCGCTGGGCATGTTCGCCTTCACGATTCCGCTTGGCCGCATCGCCGACCGTTATGGCCGCATGAGTGTCATGGTCCCGGGCGTTGCGACGACACTGGTCGGGGCAGCCCTGCTGGCCTTTACCAGTTCATGGCTCTCCATCACTCTGGGAACGTTCCTCGTCGGCATCGGCTGGGCGGGCGCCAATGTCGCCGCGACAGCCATGATTGCCGATCATGCAGCGGCTGAGGAACGTGGCCGGGCCATTGGCTTCAACGATACCTTCGCTGGCGCCTCCAGCGTTTTCGCAGCTCTTGTGACAGGCCCGATCCTGCAATGGGCAGGTCTGCCCGCAACGGGTTTGACGGCGGTGCTTCTGGCGGTGATTCCCTTCGCCATGATGGCCCTGCAGCGGCGGAGCCAGGTGCCTGCCTGAGCTCAAAAGACCCGAAAGTCCGGCGAAAATCGTGACCCAGGTCAAAGGCGATTGCGACCGAATCTTGTTACAAGAGTCCTGCGATTCCTGGATCGCATGCCCTACCCAGGGCGTTTCCTCCCTCGACTTGGGCCGCCATCTGGCGGCCCCTTTCGTTTGGGTTCCGGATAACAAAAAACCGGACGCTCGCGCATCCGGCTTCGCGATCAGGTCAAGCTGCAATCACACGTCGAGGTTGGCGACGTTCAGGGCATTCTCCTGGATGAATTCGCGGCGCGGTTCGACCGTGTCACCCATCAGCTTGGTGAAGATGTCGTCGGCTGAATCGCCTTCCTTCACGCGCACCTGCAGCAGCGAGCGCACATTGCGGTCCAGCGTGGTTTCCCAGAGCTGCTCCGGGTTCATCTCGCCAAGGCCTTTGTAGCGCTGCATCTGGGTGATGCCCTTCTGGCCAGCAGCCAGCACCGCATCGAAGAGCGCAATCGGGCCCGGCAGGCTGATGTCATCGGCGCGGCGCAGGAAGTGCGCGGGCTTTGCATAGACCTCAGTCAGCGAGCGCGAATGCTCGTCGAGCCTGCGCGCCTCTGCGGAGGCCAGCAGGCCGGCGTCGAGAATGGCTGCCTGACGCACGCCACGCACTTCCCGCCAGAACAGGAAGCCATTGTCCTCGACCTTGCCCTGCCAGCCGCGCTCCGTTTCGTCGGCAATCGCGTCGAGGCGCAAGGCAATGTCGCCTGCGAGGCGGGTGGCTTCCACCTCGCCTAGGGTGGCGATAGGCTTCAGGGCGCCGGCAATGGCAGCCTGTTCGACCACCGGGCGATTGTAGCGATTGTGAAGCGCCGCCATGACCTGACGGACCAGACGGGCTTCCTCAACCAGAGCGCGCAGATCCTGCGCGCCGCGGGTCTCGCCGGTCGACATGCGCAGCAGCGCATTGTCGAGACCCTGGTCGATCAGGTAGTCCTCGCGGGCACGCTCGTCCTTGAGATATTGCTCCGACTGCCCGCGCTTCACCTTGTAGAGCGGCGGCTGGGCGATGAAGAGATGCCCGCGCTCGATCAGCAGCGGCATCTGCCGGAAGAAGAAGGTCAGCAGCAGGGTGCGAATATGGGCGCCATCGACGTCGGCGTCCGTCATGATGATGATCTTGTGGTAGCGCAGCTTGTCGATGTTGAAGTCTTCGGTGCCGATGCCGGTGCCAAGCGCCGTGATCAGCGTGCCGATTTCCTGGCTCGACAGCATCTTATCGAAGCGCGCGCGCTCCACGTTGAGAATTTTTCCGCGCAGCGGCAGCACCGCCTGATACTCGCGGTTGCGGCCTTGCTTGGCCGAGCCACCGGCCGAGTCACCCTCGACGATGAAGAGTTCGGCCTTGGCCGGATCGCGTTCCTGGCAGTCGGCGAGCTTGCCTGGCAGGTTCGCCACGTCGAGCGCACCCTTGCGACGGGTGAGATCGCGCGCCTTGCGGGCGGCTTCACGCGCGTGGGCAGCTTCTACCACCTTGCCGACGATCTTCTTGGCTGACTGGCCGTTTTCCTCGAACCACTGCTTCAGCGCCTCGTTGACGAGGCTCTCGACCACCGGGCGCACTTCCGAGGAGACGAGCTTGTCCTTCGTCTGCGACGAGAACTTCGGATCCGGCACCTTGACCGACAGCACACAGCTCAGGCCCTCGCGGCAGTCCTCGCCGGACAGATCGACCTTTTCCTTCTTGGAGAGGCCCGATGAATCCGCATAGCTCGTGACCTGGCGCGTCAGTGCCGCGCGGAAGCCAGCCAGATGGGTGCCACCATCGCGCTGCGGAATGTTGTTGGTAAAGACCAGCACGTTCTCGTGGTAGCTGTCGTTCCACCATAGGGCGACCTCGACCGTGATGCCCTCGCGCTCGCCGCGGATCATGATCGGCTTGTCGATCACGGGCGCCTTGGCGCGGTCGATATAGCGCACGAAAGCTTCAAGGCCGCCTTCGTAATAGAGATCCTCGGTCGTCACTTCCGCATGGCGCGCATCAGTGAGCAGGATGTGCACGCCGGAATTCAGGAAGGCCAGTTCACGCAGGCGATGTTCAATCGTCTTGTAGTCGAACTCGACCATGGTGAAAGTTTCGGGCGAGACGAGGAAGGTGACTTCCGTGCCGCGTTTCGACTTCCCATCAATCACCGGCGCGGGTCCAACGACGACGAGCGGGCTGACCACGTCGCCATGGTGGAACTCGACGAAATGTTCCTTGTCGTCGCGCCAGATCCGCAGCTTCAGCCAGATCGACAGGGCGTTCACCACAGAGACGCCCACGCCATGCAGGCCGCCGGACACCTTGTAGGAATTCTGGTCGAATTTCCCGCCCGCATGCAGCTGGGTCATGATGACCTCGGCCGCCGAAACACCCTCCTCGTGGTGGATGTCGGTGGGGATGCCGCGGCCGTTGTCGGTGAC
>CAISZN010000383.1 GCA_903889985.1 uncultured Hyphomicrobiales bacterium
CGACCCCCACCCCGGCATCGCTGCGCGATTCCGACCCTCCCCGCAAGGGGGAGGGTGCGACCCGGAGGCTCGCAGCCCAAAGGGCCGCAGCGCTGGCCATTCCCTCTCCCCGCCGCAGGTGGGGAGAGGGCCAGGGTGAGGGGCTGCTGCGATTGACTCGGATCATCGAGGAGAACCGCAGCGCCCTCACCCCAACCCTCTCCCGCTTGCGGGAGAGGGCGCGCGCCGCGATCAGCGGGGAAACCCGTTTTCATCACCAAAGGAGACGCACATGACTGACAGCACACCTGACTTGAATGATGCCGCAAAACCCTTCTGGGCCTCGCAGACCGTGTGGTCGGCGGTTGCCGCGCTGGGGGCCTCCGTGGCTGGGTCCCTGTTTGCCCTGAAATCGGGCGATATGGCCGGGCTGGCGGCCGGGCTCACCGGGGCCATCGGGGCAGCCAATGCCATCGCGGGTCGGTTCAAGGCGACCGGGCCGCTGAAGCCGCTCGGTTCCTGAACGGCGTTCATCAGCGGTTCAGCGCGCCGGGGAGAGACTTGCGGGCATGAAGGCTCACACCATCCTGCTCGCCGGCCTCCTTGGCGCGGCCACCCTCCCCGCGTCCGCGGCGACTGATATTGAACGAACCTGCCTCACCGCCGCAGAAACCCGCATCGTGGTGCGGGAAAACAAGCTGACCGACCCTGGCACCGCCCAGCGCACCGCGGCCGCCCAGGCCCATGCGGAGGCCCTGCGGGCGAGGCTCTGCCGCTGGAACGAGGACTATGTTTATGAGATAACCCTGCTCAGCCGTGACGGCAAAGTCATGCAGGTCAATGTGCGGGCCGCCGATGGCACGCTGGCTGGTCCCCGCAAGGACCGCTGAACCCGCCGACGAAGGAGAACAGCTTGCGCCTGCTCGTCGTGGAAGACGACAAGGATCTCAACCGCCAGATCGTCACCGCGCTGGAAGGCGCGGGCTATGCGGTCGACACGGCCTTCGATGGCGAGGAAGGCCATTTCCTCGGCGACACCGAACCCTATGACGCGGTGGTGCTCGACATCGGCCTGCCGCGCAAGGACGGGCTCACCGTGCTCGAGGAATGGCGCGCCAACGGGCGCAAGATGCCTGTGCTGCTGCTCACCGCCCGCGACCGCTGGAGCGACAAGGTGCAAGGCTTCGACGCCGGCGCCGACGACTATGTGGCCAAGCCCTTCCACATGGAGGAGGTGCTGGCGCGCCTGCGTGCGCTGGTGCGCCGCGCCGCCGGCCATGCGACGAGCGACATCAGCTGCGGGCCGATCCGCCTCGACACCCGCGCAGGGCGCGTGATGGTCGATGGCAATCCGGTCAAGCTCACGTCCCACGAGTATCGCCTGCTCGCCTATATGATGCACCATGTGGGGCGCGTGATCTCGCGCACCGAGCTGGTCGAGCATCTCTACGACCAGGACTTTGACCGCGACTCGAACACGATCGAGGTCTTTGTCGGGCGCCTGCGCAAGAAGCTCGGCACCGAGCAGCTGCAGACCGTGCGGGGGCTCGGCTACCTGCTGGCACCACCAGAGGGCGAGACGCCAGCGCGCCCGGCGCGCTAGACCCATGTGGTTTGGACGCCGCAAGGCGCAGTCCATTGCGACCCGCCTGTTCCTCTCGGCGATCTTCTGGAGCATGTTGCTGCTGCTCGCCGCCGGCGTGCTGCTGACCACGCTCTATCGGCGCACCACCGAACAGGCCTTCGACCAGCGCCTCGACGTTTATCTGCGCGCCATCGTCGCCGATCTCGCCGCACCGGGCGAGGATACGCGCATCGAGCCGGGGCAGCTGGGCGAACCGCAGTTCGAACTCTCCCTGTCGGGCTGGTACTGGCAGATCACAAGGCTCGACACCTCGCAGCCCATGGTGCGCGCCTCGCGCTCCTTGTTTGCGGCCTCCCTGCCCCGCCTCGCCGATCTTGGCGTGCCGGCGTCGCTTGGCGGATTGCGGCGCGGCTATGCGACGGGGCCCGAGGGCTCGCGCCTGCGCATTCTCGAGCGCGAGATCGACACGGGAGACACGGGCGTGTTCCTGGTGCAGGTGGCGGCCACCACGCAGGAAATTGAATTCCAGCTGCATGATTTCGAATTCGCTCTGGCAATGACCTTCGGTTTCCTGGCTCTCTCGCTGGCTGGCGCAAGCGCCCTTCAGGTGCGGTTTGGCCTGCGACCCCTGCGTCGCCTGCGCGAGGAGGTTGTCGCGATCCGGCGCGGCGAAAGCGAGCGCATCGACGGGCGCTTTCCCGAAGACCTCTCGCCGCTCGCAGGTGAACTCAACCTGCTCATCTCCTCGAACCGGGAAATTCTGGAACGTGCGCGCACACAGGTGGGCAACCTTGCCCATGCGCTCAAGACACCGCTCAGCGTCATCACCAATGAGGCGCGGGAACTGGAGACACCACTGGCTGCCAAGGTGGCCGAACAGGCCGCCATCATGCGCGACCAGGTGACGCTCTATCTCGACCGGGCGCGCGCCTCGGCCCGCGCCGGCGTCATCGGCTCTGTCAGCGAAGTGGAGCCCACGGTCAGCGCGCTCGTGCGCACCTTCGACAAGATCTATGACGAACGCGCCATTCTGTTTGTCGCCGATGTGGCACAGGGCAGCCGCTTCCGTGGAGAGAAGCAGGATCTCGAGGAGATGGTCGGCAACCTGCTCGACAATGCGGGCAAATGGGCCGACACGCGTGTCGAGATCCGTGTGGCCGCGGCGGTTGGGGCACAGGATGCGCCGCAGCTCGAGATCACCATTGACGACGATGGTCCGGGCCTGCCCGAAGAGGCGCGGGCGCAGGCCCTCAAGCGCGGCCAGCGCCTTGATGAGACGAAGCCCGGCTCGGGGCTCGGTCTCTCCATCGTCGCGGATCTGGCGGCGATTTATGGCGGCTCCATTGCGCTTGAGGCCTCGCCGCTGGGTGGTGTGCGGGCCCGGCTCGTGCTGCCAGCAGCGCTCACCTGAAGGGCCCTCTCGACAGGGCGCGCGCGGCGTGGTCCTGATGCGCCATGACGATCCTCTCCCTTGCCGCCCTCACCATTCTCGATGCCGGCCCTGACGGGCAAATAGAGGCCGCCGCCGATGGCGGTTTCCGCAGCGTGGGCCTGAGGCTCAATCCGCTGCTCGCCACGGACAAGCGCGTGGCTGGCGATGGGGAGATGGAGGCGCGTGTGCGCCGATTGATGACCGAGCGCAACATGGCGCTGCTGGAAATCGGCGTGTTCCCCATCCTGCCCGATCTTGATCCCGATGCGCTGGTGCCGGTGCTCGATCTCAGCGCGGAACTCGGTGGGCGATTTATCGTCTGCCCTGTGGAGGACAGCGAGACCGCGCGGCGCGAAGAGACCTTCGGGCGGTTGGCCGAACTGTGCGCGGCGCGAGGCTTGTCGGCGCTGGTGGAGTTCAACCCCTACAGCGCCTGCCGCAACCTTGGTGAGGCCGTGGCGGTGCTGGATGCGGTGGGGCGCGACCATGCGGGGCTCGTGATCGACGCATTGCACCTGTCGCGCTCGGGCGGGCATCCACGGGATCTGGCCGGGGTGGCGCCGGAGCGGTTGAAGCTCGTGCATTTCTGCGACGCGCCGGCCTTTGCGCCGGGCGGTCGCAGTGCCGAGGAGCTGCGGCGCGAATCGCGCACGGCGCGGCTGCTGCCGGGCGAGGGCGAGCTTTGGCTGAAGGAGCTGGTGGCGGCCCTGCCGGCGGGCACGCCGATCTCCATCGAGGCGCCGAGCCAACGCATGGCGGGGCTTCCCGCGGCGGAACGGGCCAGGTTGGCGCGCGTCGCGACGGAACAGTTTCTGGCGAGGTGAGGCGCATTCCCTCTCCCGCGCGCGGGAGAGGGTCAGGGTGAGGGCGCTGCGGTTCTCCTCTCAGCTACGAGGAAATCGCAGGGCCCCTCACCCCAGCCCTCTCCCCACCTGCGGCGGGGAGAGGGAGTGAGACCATCCTGCGAGATTGAGGCGCGTTCCCTCTCCCGCTTGCGGGAGAGGGTCAG
>CAISZN010000384.1 GCA_903889985.1 uncultured Hyphomicrobiales bacterium
CTTCCCCGATTACAGCCGCGTCATCCCGGCCAACAACGACCGGCGCCTGACCGTGGAGCGGGGCGATTTCGCTGCTGCCGTCGACCGCGTCTCAACCATCTCCTCGGAGCGTGGACGGGCCGTGAAGCTGTCCCTCACCGAGGGCAAGCTGACCCTCTCCGTCACCAACCCCGATTCGGGTTCGGCGACGGAAGAGCTTGAGGTCGATTACGACGCACCGGCGCTCGATATCGGCTTCAATGCCCGCTACCTGCTCGACATCACCATGCAGCTCGACAGCGATACGGCCCTGTTCAAACTCGCAGATCCGGGCTCGCCCACGGTGATCCAGGACCGCGATGGCGCCGCCGCCCTCTACGTGCTGATGCCCATGCGCGTCTGACATGATCTGCGGTGCTTGCGCTTCCTGACCGGGGCGCTATCACCGGGTCATGCTGCCGAATCCTGCCGCTCCTTCACGCGAGCCGCACGCGTCCCTGCGCGTTGCGAGCCAACTTCCGCGCGTGCGCCGGCTGGTCCTGTCGGACTTCCGCTCCTATCCCGCCCTGGACCTGCCCATGGCGGGCCAGCTCGTGGTGCTGACCGGCGATAACGGGGCGGGGAAGACAAACATCCTCGAGGCCCTGTCCATGTTCACAGCCGGGCGCGGCCTGCGCCGGGCGGAGCTTGCCGAGATGGCCCGCATCGGCGGGACCGGCGGCTGGGCGGTGTCCGTCGAGGTCGAGACCGATGGAATTCGCCAGCAGCTCGGCACCGGGCTCGAACCGGCCAGTGCATTCAACCCAGCCCAGCGACGCTACCGGATCGAGCGGGCGCCCGTTGGCTCCGCGAGGGCCTTTGCCGATCACCTGCGGATCGTCTGGCTGACGCCTGCCATGGACGGCCTGTTCAGCGGCCCTGCGGGCGACCGCCGGCGCTTCCTCGACCGTCTGGTGCTGGCGGTGGATTGCGACCACGGAACGCGGGTGAACGGGCTGGAGCGGGCCCTGCGCAATCGCAACCGGCTGCTTGAGGAGGGCAGTCGCGACAGCCAGTGGCTCGACGCCGCCGAGCGGGAGCTGGCCGAGCTCGCGGTCGCCGTGTCTGCCGCCCGGCATGAGACTGCCGCGCGGCTCGCTGCCCTCATCGCCGAGGAGCGGGACGAGACCTCGCCCTTCCCATGGGCAGAGCTGGCGCTGGAGGGCGACATCGAGCGGCTGATCGACCAGATGCCCGCGCTCGAGATCGAAGAGCGCTACCGCGCCCTGCTGCGCGACAATCGTGGTCGTGACGCAGCAGCCGGCCGCACGCTGATCGGCCCACAGGCGAGCGATCTCGTCGTGCGCCATGGCCCCAAGAAGGCGGATGCGGATCGCTGCTCCACGGGTGAGCAGAAGGCCCTGCTGGTGGGGCTCGTCCTCGCCCATGCGCGGCTGGTGGGCGCCATGAGCGGCATTGCTCCGCTTGTCCTGCTCGATGAAATTGCCGCTCATTTCGACCCATCGCGCCGTGCCGCGCTCTATGCGGCGCTCGAACGACTCGGCGGGCAAGTTTTCCTGACCGGAGCAGATCCGGCGGCCTTTTTGGAAGCCCCTGAAAAGACACAGATTTTCAAGGTCTCCGCCGGGCGGGTCGACGCAGGCTGATCGCGCTGGTCGAAGACCGGTGAAAAGTCCATGAAAAGCCGGGATTTAGCGCGGTATTTCCGTGCTTTCGGACCCCACTTTGGAGTAGGTTTCTGGATAAGCGAATCACGGGCCGCTCGCACGTCGCCCGGACCGGTCCCAAGCCAGAGAGCTTCCCCTTCGAATGGTCGAAAACGTCAGTCCTGAAAACGTTGAATCCAACGCCTATGGCGCCGATTCCATCAAGGTCCTTCGTGGTCTGGATGCGGTCCGCAAGCGCCCCGGCATGTATATCGGCGACACGGACGATGGTTCCGGCCTGCATCACATGATCTACGAGGTCGTCGACAATGCGATCGACGAGTCGCTGGCAGGCTATGCCGACCTCGTGACCGTGACCCTGAATGCGGACGGCTCCTGCACCGTCACCGACAACGGCCGTGGCATCCCCACCGACATCCACCACGAGGAGGGTGTTTCGGCGGCCGAGGTCATCATGACCCAGCTGCATGCGGGCGGAAAATTCGACCAGAACTCCTACAAGGTTTCGGGCGGCCTGCATGGCGTGGGCGTGTCCGTCGTCAACGCGCTGTCGATCTGGCTGAAGCTGCGGATCTGGCGTGACGACAAGGAACATTTCGTCGAGTTCCACCATGGCGATGTGGTCAGCCCGCTCGTCGTCGTTGGTCCCGCGCAGGTGGTCAACGGCAAGTCGAAGCGCGGCACGGAAGTCACCTTCCTCGTCTCGCCCGAAAC
>CAISZN010000385.1 GCA_903889985.1 uncultured Hyphomicrobiales bacterium
AAGAAACTTGGGACGACGAGCGTCTCGGTTTACGATGCAGAAAAGTCGCTTGTCGCCACCTATGAAATCGAGGTTGGCTATAACACCGGCCGCCTGAACCGCGAATTACGGCAGCGGCTGCCAGACGCGCGCGTCGAAGCCTCTTCCGTCAACGGCCGCATTTTCCTGTCAGGATCCGTTCCAGATGCGATCGTCATGGACAAGGCGCTGACAATCGCGAAGCAGTTCGGCACTGAAGTGGTAAACGGCCTCAATGTCTCGCTGCCACAGCAGGTCATGCTGGAAGTGCGCTTCATTGAAGTGTCGCGCAATGCCGGCAAGGCACTTGGAATTCAATGGGACGTCGCCGCGCGCAGCATCTCCTTCAACACCGGGCCAGCGATGGCAGCAACCTCAAGCACGCCCTTTGCGAGCTTTCTCGGCAAAATCCTCTCCGGCGGAACCTCAGCTGATGTCCTCGTTCAGGCCCTGGAAGACAAGGGGCTGGCAAGGCGCCTGGCAGAACCCAATCTCGTAGCCATGTCGGGGCAGCCGGCAAGCTTTCTGGCTGGCGGCGAATTCCCCTTCCCCATTGCTGGCGACAACGGCCGCATCAGCGTTGAGTTCAAGAAATTCGGCGTCGGCCTCACCTTTACTCCGACCGTTCTTGCCGGACGCCAGATCAACCTGAAGATTGAGCCAGAGGTCAGCCAGATCGACACGACAACGGCCGTGCAGACCAGCGCGGGCCCGGTGCCAAGCCTCGTCGTACGACGCGCGAGCACTTACGTGGAACTGCGCGATGGACAGAGCTTCGCCATCGCAGGACTACTGCAATCGACCCTCTCGGATACCGGACGGCAGCTGCCATGGCTAGGCGACGTGCCGGTTCTCGGGCAGCTTTTCCGCAGCTCTGCCTTTGAAAAGCACGAGACCGAACTGGCCATCATCGTCACGCCCCGACTTGTGCGTCCAGCACCTGCCGGACAACGCCTCGTGACCCCCATGGACCGGACCCTGCCCGCCAATGACATTGACCGATTTCTCGGCGGTGTGAATGAAGTGTCCAAAGGCATGCCGGCACGCGCTCGCAATGGTGGCCATCTTCTCGATCTCGCCAAGGGAGGCAGCGATGCCCAGACGCGCTAGGCCCATCGCCCTGCTCGGCTTGCTCCCCCTCCTGACCACAGGATGTGCCGACTATGAGCGACGCAGCGATCTGGTCTCCGACCACGCAGGTGAAGCGCTTGCCGCAAACAGGGCAATGCAGGTGATCACCCCCTGGCCCAGGGAAGGTTTCGACACCAGCCTGCATATCGACCCAACACGGACGGAAGCAGCGCTGCACCGCTATCGAACGACGGATGCACCGCCAGCAGCGCCGGTA
Source organism: uncultured Hyphomicrobiales bacterium (assembly GCA_903889985.1). Taxonomy (GTDB): domain Bacteria; phylum Pseudomonadota; class Alphaproteobacteria; order Rhizobiales; family Beijerinckiaceae; genus Terripilifer. The sequence goes on from CAISZN010000385.1 coordinate 1,367, forward strand.
AAAGCCGGTTCCATTGTCATCAGCCCGCAGAACTGAAATGCCCAGAGATCAAGCCTCCCCTACCCAGCTTCGCCCCATGGCTGTCGTGAGCCGTGATCAGGCCTTGCTAAGCGCACTGAAAGCAGACGCTTCGCGGCTTGGGTTCGAGATCATCGACCAATGCTGCGGCATCGACGAACTCGAAAGCCTGCAGCGCCTCGATGGTGCTGCGATCACGGTGATTGATCTTGATCCGTCAAGGCGCGAGCAGCTTGCCGCGCTGCAGAAGCTGGCACCCGCCATAGAAGGACGCAGTCCCCTTGTCGTCCTGACGGAGGGGTTTGACGATGCCGTGGCCCGCTATCTCCTGCAATTGCGGGTACGCGATTTCCTGCGCAAGCCCGTCTCTGCAGATGACATCCTGCGTTGCTGCAACATGGCGCTTTCGAGCCGTGCAGGCTCGTCAATGACGCGCACGGATGTCCTGGCCTTCATTCCAGCGGCTGGTGGTGTTGGCAATACGACGATTGCAGTTGAGGCGGCCATGCAGCTCGCCGAAGGCGGTCGCCATTCTGTCTGCCTTGTCGACCTGGATTTCCACAACAATGCCTGCGCAGACTTTCTTGACCTCGAACCACGCCTCGATCTCAAGGAGCTCGGACCGCTCGGCGAGCGGCTCGACCCGCATCTGCTCGAAGTCATGCTGTCGCAGCATGCCAGTGGCCTGAACCTGCTGGCCGCCCCTGCACGGCCCGGCGAACCTTGCGAGATCGATCCGCAGGTGATCTCCCGCATTCTCGATGTTTGCGCGCAGCGCTTCGATCGCCTCGTCATCGACCTGCCGCGCAACTGGACGAATGTCACCGACGATGTGCTCGGGGGATCGGACCGAGTCTTCATCGTGACCGACATGACGGTACCGGGGCTGCGCTGCGGGCGGCGGCTTGCCATGAGGATCAACGAACGCCTTGGTCCCGCGACAACTGCCAAGGTCATTGTCAACCGTTTCCAGGTTGGCTCGCTCTTTGGCAGCGGCCTGCGCAAGAGCGATGTGGAGAGAGCACTTGGCGCTTCCTATGCGGGACCAGTTGCCAACAATTATGCGCTGGTGCGCGAGGCCATTGACCGCGGTGTTCCCTTGTCCAGCGTAAAGCAGGGCAATCGCCTGTCAGCGGATCTCAGCCGCATTCTGTCAGGGCGATAGGGGCCATGATGCTCGGACGCTTCTCAGCTGCACGTGCCGCCCGCACACCCCCGCCGGAGGTCCTGGCGCCAGTTTCGGAGGCATCTGCAACGGCGCCAAAGCCGACCGTCCCAGCCGAGCCTCCACCCGCAACGCCTGCGCAGCCCATGCTCATGCGCCAGTCTCTGCTCGATGCAAAGGTGCGCCTGCATCATCAGCTGCTGGAAGAGCTGAACCTCTCCGCCATCGAAAAGCTGCAGGTCGATCAGGTTCGGCCCGAAATTCATGACATGGTGGCACAGTTTGCCATTCGCGAGCGCCTGGCCCTGACCGCTCAGGAGCTGAATGATTTTGTTTCCGAGATCATCGACGAAATGGTCGGGCTTGGTCCGCTTGAGCCTCTGCTGAAAGATCCAACGGTCAGCGATATTCTGGTCAATGGCCATGAATGCGTCTTCGTCGAGCGGCGTGGCCAGCTTGAACCTGCACCGGTGCGCTTTCGCGATGAGGCTCATCTACTGCGGATCGTCAATCGCATCGTCTCGGGGGTCGGGCGACGCGTCGATGAATCCCAGCCCATGTGCGATGCACGCCTCGCGGATGGCTCGCGCGTCAATATCGCGATCCGACCAATCGCCGTAGATGGACCCCTCATCTCCATTCGCAAATTCTCGAAGAAGCCACTGGGTCTCGATCGCCTGGTTGAAGTTGGAGCGCTTCGTCCGCAGATGGGCGAAGTGCTCTCTGCGGCCGTTGCAGCACGGGTGACACTGATCGTTTCTGGAGGCACCGGCTCCGGCAAGACAACCATGCTCAACGCACTGTCAGCCTTCATCTCCGACAAGGAGCGCCTCATCACCATCGAGGATGCGGCAGAACTGCAGCTGCAACAACGCCATGTGGCCCGCATGGAGACGCGCCCGCCCAATGTCGAGGGCAAGGGTGAAATCCGCCAGCGCGAGCTTGTCAAGAATGCGCTGCGCATGCGCCCCGAACGCATCATCCTGGGTGAATGTCGAGGTGAGGAAGCTTTCGACATGCTGCAGGCCATGAACACCGGCCATGACGGATCCATGGCGACGATCCACGCGAACTCGCCGCGCGAGGCCGTATCGCGTCTGGAGCAGATGATCGGCATGGCTGGCCTGCCCATGTCACAGCAGAGCATTCGCGGCCAGATCGCCGCGGCGATACGCCTGATCATACAGTTGCAGCGCCTTCCTGATGGATCACGACGGGTAACTTCCGTTGCGGAGATCACTGGCATGGAAGGCGACATCGTCCAGATGCAGGAGATCTTCAAGTTCCAGCGCCTGCGCACGGAGGAGGATGGCAAGATTGTCGGTCAATTCGTAGCAACCGGCATCCGGCCTCGTTTCCTGCAGGACCTCATCTCTTCCGGTGTCACGTTTCCCGGCAGTCATTTCGATCCATCGAAGCCACTTTAGCCATGTTCTCAGACCTTGATCCCATCTGGATATTCTATGGAGCGCTCGCAGGCCTCGTCATCCTTGCCGCCGACATGGTCTACCTGCTGACCTTCTCGGCCCATAGTTATCGCAAGAACGTCAATCGACGGCTGTCGCTTCTTGAGACCGCAGGAGACCGTCAGGGCGCCATTCTTGAACTTCGCCGGCAGCGCGGTCTCGATGGCCTCGATGGGTCGCTGGCCATGGTCGCGCGTTTCAAAAGGCTTTACACCCAGTCCGGCCTTTCAATGAAGCCCGCGACATGCCTGATGTGGCTCGCGGTGAGTGCACTGGGATGCGGCATGGCAGGGTTCACCTCACAAGGGATTGCCGGTGGTGTAGCGGGGCTCCTTGCCGGATTACTGCTCGTCCCCATCCTCGTGCTGCAGTTCCTGCGCCGTCGTCGCCAGCGAAAATTCACTGACCAGTTCGCCGAAGCCCTCGACATCATCATTCGAAGCCTGCGCGCCGGCCACCCGGTTCCAGCAGCACTGAAGATGGTTGCGCGGGAGATGGCTGATCCCATCGGCACTGAATTCGGCATGGCGGAGGACGAGATCACCTATGGGTTGGATCTCAATACAGCCATGCGCAACATGCTAACGCGCGTTGGACAGGAGGATCTGCCACTCTTCGTCACGTCCGTTGCCATTCAGGCCTCATCGGGTGGCAACCTCACGGAGATTCTTGAAAATTTAACGGATGTCATTCGTTTGCGAACCAAAATGCGGCGCAAGATCCGCGCGCTGTCTTCGGAGGGGCGCGTCTCCGCCATCATCCTGTCCTCGGTTCCGATCGCGCTCTTCTTCATCATCAACTGGCTATCGCCATCTTTCTATGCGGCCAACTGGGACCACCCATGGATGCAGTGGGGCCTGCGCGGGGCGGCTTTCTGGATGGCACTGGGCAATGTGATCATGGTGCGCATGGTCAATTTCAGGTTCTGAGAACATGTCTGATATCTGGCTCGCCCTGACGGACGTTTTCGACAGGCATCTCGAGACCATCCTGCTGATGGCCACGATGCTGGCTGCCAGCATGATGGCCTGGATGGCGATCTCAGCGGTCGCGACCTACAACCGCGTGCAGGGACGCGCGACGAGTGCAGAGGATACCGAGCAGTCTGCAGCAAAGTCCGGGCAGAAAGCGCGTGGCAAACTGGCGAGCGTCGCCAACATGCTGTCCGGCGACAACAGCGCCGCCGACGTACAGAGTGCGAAGGTGCTCCGGCAGAAGCTCATTCAGGCTGGGTTTTATGCGCGCCACGCGGTTCCTGTCTTTTTTCTTGTCAGGCTTTGCTTCTTGATCCTTTTTGGGAGCGGCGCACTTTTCGCCGTTCTTGCCTTCAGCGATCAACCGCTGGCGCCGACAGCCATGATCACGATGATCGCTGCGATCTTCGGCTATGTGATGCCGTCATTTGCCCTCGACAACCGCATCGCCAAGCTGCGGCTGGAGCACCGGCTCGGCTTTCCCGACTTCATGGATCTGATGGTCGTGTGCAGCCAGGCCGGGCTCAGCATGGAAGCCAGCCTGTCGCGCATCGCCGACGAACTGGCCCTAGCCTTTCCCTCGCTCGCCCGCAATCTCGAGCTTACGACCGCAGAAATTCGCAACGGCAAGGCCTTGTCGCGGGCAATTGAAAGCCTGGCCGGGCGTCTTGGCATAGAGGAGGCCAGTTCTTTTTCGACCCTGCTGCAGCAGTCGGAGGAGCTGGGCTCAAGCCTGACACGGTCACTGCGCGCCTTCAGCGATGACATGCGCAACAAGCGGCTAATGAAAGCTGAAGAGAAAGCCTATTCGCTGCCGGCAAAACTTGTCGTGCCTCTAACACTTTTCGTGTTCCCTGTGCTTCTCATTGTTCTGATGCTGCCGGTTGCCATCAGCATCTCTGGATCGAAGCTCTAGACCATGCATTCGCGTGTCCGTGTCACTCTTCTCCTTGTGCTGCTGGCATCTGGCCTTGCCGGATGCATGCCGCAAGGTATGTGGCCGACGGAGATGGCTACAACGGCAGACCCTGTGGACCCGATCACGTTTGGCAAAGCTCGTTTCCGGGCCGGCGACTTCGGCCTCGCCGAGGCCAGTTTCAGCAAGGCGGTTGAGGAAACTCCTGCCAATGCGGAAGCATGGCTTGGCCTTGCCGCGGCCCATGACCAGCTCGGCCGCTTCGACCTCGCTGACAAGGATTATGGACGGCTGGAGCCCATGCTTGGGCGATCCGTGACCTTCCTCAACAATCGCGGGTATTCCTACCTGCTGCGCGGCGATCGTGTGCGGGCACGCAGAGACCTCGAAAAGGCTCTGTCGCTTGATCCGGAGAACTCGTCCATCCAGGCCAATCTGGCGCAGCTGCGTGGGCAAATCAGGTAACAGCAGGAGTGTTCAAGGTGCGTAGCGAAACCATCGATTGCCGGGAACTCGTCGGCATGGCCAAGGCCAAGCGCGCCTCAGGGCGAAATTGGCGAAATGTTCGCGATGACCTGATTTTTTACGTTCGCGGGAAAGGTATAGAACCCCGTGTCAACGGTAGCGGTTCGGATTACAGCCTCGTCTTTCCCAACGGACACGCCTTCTACCATCGCGGCAATGGTGACTATGGCTGCAACGTGCCCGATGAAGCCGAAAATGCTCCTGACGAAGTTCCCATGCGCAGGTCCTTGAGACGGCTCGCGGAATAGGCGATGATTGGGACAACCCGAACACACGGGTGTCCCAGCAATCGCAGGGGGAGGAAAACATGTCCCGCAAGAATTTCGGGCTGGCTGCGGTCAGCCTTTTTGCGCTCTTGAGCGCTGCGCCAGCCGGCGTCATGGCCCAGCAGGCAGATCCTGCCATCAAGGTAGGTTCGACTGACCTGGGCGGCATCGTCACGGGTCCGAAGGGGCCGGAAGCCGGGGTCTGGGTGATCGCCGAGACCACCGATTTGCCGACCAAATTTGCCAAGATGGTGGTTACCGACGACAAGGGCCGCTTCGTGCTGCCGGAGCTTCCGAAGGGCAACTACAAGGTATGGGTCCGAGGCTATGGCCTCATCGACTCGCCCAAGGTCGACGCCACGCCGGGAAAGCTGCTCAACCTGACCGCGATAGCCGCTCCGGATGAAAAGGCGGCGGCGGAATATTACCCCCCGATCTACTGGTTCTCCATGCTTGGCATCCCCAAGGAGAGCGAGTTCCCTGGAACCGGCCCGAACGGCAACAAGATGTCGGCCTCCCTGAAGACGCAGGGCCAGTGGCTCGACATCATCAAGACAGATGGCTGCTACACCTGCCATCAGCTCGGCAACAAGGCCACCCGGACGATCCCGGACATCATCAAGTCCGAGTTCAAGAATTCCGCCGACGCCTGGGAGCGGCGGATCCAGTCCGGTCAGGCAATGGCCTTCATGACCAGCGCGGCCGGACGCATCGACACGCAACGCGCCTTCAAGGAGTTTGGCGCCTGGACCGATCGCATCGAGAAGGGCGACCTGCCCTTCGCCAAGCCCCAGCGGCCACAAGGCATCGAGCGCAATGTGGTGATCAGCGTTTGGGATTGGTCACGCCAGAACGCCTATCTGCATGACGCAATCTCGACCGACAAACGCAACCCGACGGTCAATGCCAACGGAGCGCTGTTTGGTTCGCCAGAGGAAAGCACCGATTACGTGCCATTCCTCGACCCGGTGAAGGCCGTTGCGAATGAATTCAAGATGCCGGTGCGCGACCCCAAGACGCCCACCACCAATGATAATCTGATGAATACCTCCGCCTATTGGGGCGACGAGAAGATCTGGGACAGCCAGGCCAATATGCACAACCCGATGATCGACGGGAAAGGGCGGGTATGGTTCACCTCCCGCGTCGGGCCGCCGGACAATCCGGATTTCTGCAAGAAGGGTTCGGACCATCCTTCAGCCAAGGCTTTCCCGATCGAGAAGTCAGGCCGCCATCTGGCGATGTATGATCCCAAGAGCGGCAAGACGACCCTCATCCGCACCTGCTTCTCGACCCACCATCTAAATTTCTCGCTCGACGGGTCTGATACCCTATGGACGAGCGGCGGTGGGCCGCAGAACGATGCCGTCGGCTGGTTCAATGTGAAGGTCTTCGAGGAGACCGGGGACGAGGCAAAGGCGCAGGGCTGGACCCCGATCGTTCTCGACATGGTGGGCGACGGCGTTCGGCATGACTACGTCGAGCCGAACCAGGCGCTCATCCCGGGCAAGGACAAGCGCATCTCCGCAGGGCTCTACGGCGTCTCCGTGAGCCCGAAGGATGGTTCAGTCTGGGGGTCGACACTCGGCTTCCCCGGCGGCGTCGTGCGTATCGTGCCGGGCAAGAACCCGACCGAGACCGCATTGGCAGAATATTACGAAGTGCCGTGGAACGACCCGAAGGCCTCAGGAGCCGGCTATTCGCCGCGTGGCGTTGATGTCGACTCCAAGGGCGTCGTCTGGGTACCGCTCGCAAGTGGCCATCTGGCCAGCTTCGACCGGGACAAGTGCAAGGGCCAGCTCAATGGGCCGAACGCCACCGGCAAGCAGTGCCCGGAGGGATGGACCTTCCATGTCCTGCCCGGCCCGCAGTTCCCGGACGTGAAGGCCGATGGCAGCGCCGAGGCGAGCTACTACACCTGGGTGGACCTGCATGACACCTTTGGGCTCGGCCAGGACACGCCCTTCGCCACGGGCAACGCCAACGACTCCCTCATCGCGTTCAAGGACGGCAAGATGGTCAATCTGGTCGTCCCCTATCCGCTTGGCTTTTATGCCAAGGGGATCGATGGCCGTATCGACGATCCAAAGGCGGGCTGGAAGGGGCGTGGTCTTTGGTCGACCACCGGCAATCGTACGCCCTTCCATCTGGAAGGAGGCAAAGGCACCCGGCCCAAGGTTGTGAAGTTCCAGATGCGTCCCGACCCACTTGCCAACTGAGACCTGATCTGGATCACTTAATGTGGGGTGACGCTTTTTGCGTCACCCTTTTTGTTTGTTATTTACCGTAAAGAATAAAGGAGCAGGTCTTGCAGTCGGGAAAAGTGCCTGAATACACTTGGATCCTGTGGACGTAATTGAGAGATTACGCTCTAGAACATTGAACCCGTTTCGATTTAAGTGAGTTTCAATATCCGGCCAACATGCTCGCGCTCTCAAACAGTTCCCAAGGAGAAACTGACTTGAAGCGCATGGGCAGCATCATGAAGCATCACCGCATGTTTAACGCCTCCGTGCTCAGCAATCTCGAAGGGCAGATTGGCCCTCAGTCCATGGACGAGGCCTTTGAATTTCTGCTCAAGGATGTACGGTCCGGTGCGGAGACGCTCGCCCATTGCCTGGACACGGGCAATGAGGCGCGCGCCCGGCGCGCTGGCCATAAGCTCAAGGGCATCATCGAGCAATATGGAATTCGCGATACTGAGCAGAGAGCCAGTAATCTTGCGGACCGATATGATCTTTACTGGATCAACGAATGCACTTCACTTTATGCCTTTTGTCAGGTCCTTATCGACGAAATCCGCAAAATTCAGCAGTCACGTATCGTTTCCAATGACGATCTTGCTTCAGAGCCATCACGCAAGGCGATCTGAACGCCAAGCACCCTATATCTGGCTCAAAAAGGTCCACGAGGATTTTTATGTCGAACATTTGGGTTCTTGTCGTCGACGACTCCGATCTGACGCGCAGTATCATCCGCTCGCAACTGCGCGATCTTGGTATTAGCCGCGTGGATGAAGCCTGCGATGGGAGCCAAGCCCTTGAGCGAATGAGAGCGAAAAACTATGGGCTGATCCTGTGCGATTGGGAAATGCCAGTGATGAGCGGGCCAGAACTGGTCATTGCTATCCATCGAGAAATACGCTCAAAACCCAATATTGTTTTCATGACGTCGCGAACGGATTGGGGATCGCGGACAACGGCCAAACAGATCGGGGTCGCGGACTATATCGCCAAGCCCTTTACTAAGGCGACGCTGCACAGCCGGATTGCGCGTTTCATGGCGGCGTGACCCGCGCGCCGTAACCATAGCCCTGAACTTAGGGGACGCGCTGAAGAATGGCCTCCAGTTGTGCGCCGGTTACAGGCTTTGTCAGAATGTCATCGAAGCCCGAAGCGAGGATTTGCTCGACATGCTCGCTGTCACTGGCACCCGTGAGAGCGAGCAATAGTCGCGGCTGTCTGGCAACAGGGAGCCTTCGAATCTCGCGCGCACAATCAGTCCCTTCCATTCCCGGCATCTGAATATCAAGAATCACGACGTCGAAGGCCGTATCTCGAACCGCATCGAGTGCGGCGATGCCATCAGCGACAGAAACAGCTTCATGTCCGCGACGTTTGACCATAGATGTGGTCAACATCAGAATGGACGGAACATCGTCTGCAATAAGAATTCGCATTCTGATCAAAGCCTTATTGGATTTTTGGAGCCTAAACCTTCCGGGGCATTGAGCTTAGGGAGCATCTGAACCCAAACTTCATGTCGCTGGCTGGTTGATTGCAATCGTCACATCTGGTTACTTTTGAAACGAATTATTTACATTAAGCCGAACCCTGTCCTATCTTAAAGTTCATCAATCTCTTCAAGAATTTACGTTCCAGATCTATTAATATCTTTAGCAGATTGTGAGAATGTTGCCATATGCATTCAAAGATAACCGGGGGCTTGCTTTGAGCGGCAGTGAATTTACGGCATCGGGTAAAATACTGATCGTCGAGGACTCGGACGCCATTCGGACACTCATGTCCGATTACCTTCGGCAGAATGGCTTTGATATTTACAGTGTCACGAGCCTGCTGGCTGCCAGGGCTGCAATCAAGACCTTCAAGCCGGATGTTCTGGTTCTCGATCTTGGACTCGATG
>CAISZN010000386.1 GCA_903889985.1 uncultured Hyphomicrobiales bacterium
ACGCTGCGATTTCGTATCGGGTTCGGTTGACGCTGCAGACTGAGTCCCACGCGCGCTGATCGCGCGCGACCCCCACCCCGGAAATGCTTCGCATTTCCGACCCTCCCCGTCAAGGGGAGGGTGCGGGAAACGCTGCGGCGCTTATCTTACCTTCCCCTCAAGCGCCGCCTGCGTGCGCACGATCACATCCTTCGGCGTCGCGAGAATCTGCTTCACCGCTTCCTGCATCTCGGCACCCGTCATCGGGTCGATGTCCACCGACAGCTTCACCGCCTCGGCGAGAAACTCCGGATCACGCACCGTCTCGTCGAAAGCCTTGCGCAGCAAAGCAACACGCTCATCCGGTACGCCCGGAGGGGCAGCCAGGGGGCGGCTGATCGCCGTGGTGAGTGACAGGAACCGCGCCACCGGCTCCTTCACCGCATCGCCCTTCACCGTGTCGAGAAACAGCGGTGTGTTCGGCAGGTCCCGATCGGTCTTGAGGCCGATCTGGATGAGCGGCACGAGCTTGCCCTCAGCCACGGCCTTGGGCAGCGTGGCCTTATAGCTGCCCCAGGTATTGGTGCCGCGCCCCTCGATCTCGCCGCGCTCCATGGCAAGGTTGAGCGCGCCGCCGCCGTCATAGCCATAGACCACCTTGAATTTCGTGCCGATCAGCGCGTTGTAGACCGCCGGAATTTGCGCATCGGGCGAGCCCGCGCCGGTCGAGCCCAGCACCACTTCCATGCGCTGTGCATCCGCGAGTGTCTTTGCCTTCGACGTGGACCAGACAGCTGTCACATTCGGTGCCTGCGAGAAATTGCCGAGCCATTTGAAGGCCGCGAGTGACAGCTGCATGCCGGGCTGGCCGGTGGGCTCATGCACCATGAGGCCCTGTCCGACGAGGGTCAGGAAAGTGCCATCCTGCGGCGCCACCTTGCCCGCATGGTTGAAGGCCGTGAGCCCGCCCGCCCCCGGCTGGTTCACGACGAGGACGTTGGGTGCGCCGGGCACATGTTTCGACAGATGCCGCGAGAACAGCCTGATCAGCGTGTCATAGCCACCCCCCGGTCCGGTATGGGTCGAGAGCGTGATCGTCTTGCCGGCGTAAAAATCCTGCGCGAGTGCAGAACCTGCCACAGTGCTTGAGATCACGGCGCCGAGGGTGGCGGCTAACCAGGGATGCATGGCGTCCTCCACGCCCGCTTTTGCTTGTGCCGCAGGCTTGCTAGACATCTAGCATGACCGAAGGCGCGACGGGAGAGGCAATGGGCCAGCGGATCAGCATCGTCATGCCGGTGCTGAACGAGGCTGCGACCATTCCTGACGTGCTTGCGCCCCTTCAGAGCCTGCGCGCCATGGGGCATGAGCTGATCCTGGCGGATGGGGGCAGCACGGATCAGACCCGCGCCGATGCTGTGTCCTTTTGCGACCTCGTGGTGAAGGCACCGCGTGGTCGCGGTGCCCAGATGAATGCTGGTGCCGCAGCAGCGCAAGGTGATCTGCTGCTGTTCCTCCATGCGGATACGCGTCTCCCTGCCGAAGCCTCCGCGCTGATCATGCAGGGCCTTGCCACTTCGGAGCATGTCTGGGGGAGATTCGATGTGTCCATCGAGGGCAAGTCACCCCTGCTGCGGATAATCGCTGCGATGATGAACTGGCGCTCGCGCCTGACCGGCATTGCCACAGGCGATCAGGCGATCTTCATCCGGCGCGAGGCCTTTGAGGCGATCGGCGGTTTCGATGATCTGCCACTGATGGAAGACATTGCCTTCTGCAAGCAGGCGAAGCGCAGGCTCGGCGCACCGCTGTGCCTGCGCGAGCGGGTTGAAACATCCGGCCGGCGGTGGGAGAAGCATGGCGTGCTGCGCACTGTGCTGCTCATGTGGCGACTGCGCGCGGCCTATTATTTTGGGGCAGAGCCCGCAGATCTGGCGAGACGCTATGGCTATGTCCCACGAGACCGCTGAGATCGCTGTCGCGGTCTTCGCCCGCGCCCCGGTGCCCGGCGAAACGAAGACGCGGCTGATCCCGCGCCTTGGTGCAGAGGGCGCAGCCTCGCTCCATTGTCGCCTCGTCACCCATATGCTCACGCGCCTGCTGCAGGCGGAGTTTCCAGACGTCACCCTGTGGGGCGCGCCCGATGCGACCGATCCCTTCTTTGCAGACTGCGTGACCGGGTTCGGCGTCGAGATTGCCGCGCAAATCGAGGGTGACCTTGGTGCGCGCATGCATCATGCTTTCGTGCGGGCCGCGCCAAGGCCCCTGCTGCTGGTGGGCACCGATTGTCCCTCGATCACGGTCGCGCATCTGCACGCCTGCGCAGCCGCCCTGCATGAGGGCGCGGATGCGGTCTTCCTGCCCGCCGAGGACGGCGGCTATGGGCTCGTTGGCCTGCGTCGGCCCGCCCCGGGGATTTTTGCCGACATGGTCTGGAGCACGCCGCAGGTCATGGATGAGACGCGCAGGAGGCTGCGCAAACTCGGGCTTTCATGGCGCGAGCCGGCTGTGATCTGGGACGTGGACGAGCCAGCCGACTATGAGCGGCTGGTCAAAAGCGGCCTCATGCCGCTTGCTTGACCGCCTCCGGCCACCCCCCTAACCTGCGGCCAACTGTTCATTCGAAGGGGAGGCGGGGATGTCCCAGGCCGCAGTGCTGCCAAAAAGCTCTCAGGATCTTCACGACGCGCTCGATTCCAAGATCGGCGTCGGCCAGCCCCAGTTCTTCAGGCTTGAGGCACAGCTTCCCGTCGAGGGCCGCACCAACATTCCGCTCGCCTCCGCGCCTTCCATGTGGGTCGTGCTGAAGACCTATGCCTCGGGCGGCGAGAACGAGCTGCATGCCCACCCCTATGAGGACCACACCTTCGTCATCCTGCAGGGCAAGGCGAAGTTCTACGGCCCCAATGGCGAGACCAAGATCTGCGGCGTCAACGAGGGCGTGCTGCTGCCCCACGGCACCTTCTACTGGTTCCATGTCACCAGCGACGAGCCGCTCGTCATGCTGCGTGTCGGCGCGTCTGCTGGAGGGGGCGATCGCTTCCAGCGCATAGACATCGACGGCGGCGTGATGACGGGTGACGATCCGCGCAACAAGCAGGTCGA
>CAISZN010000387.1 GCA_903889985.1 uncultured Hyphomicrobiales bacterium
CCTGCGTGGAGCCCGAAATACCGACATGGGAGACGATCACGCAGTGGCGGCCAATGGTGACGTTATGTCCAATCTGAACGAGGTTGTCGATCTTGGTGCCCTCACCGATGATGGTGTCGCGATTGGCGCCGCGATCCACCGTCGAATTGGCGCCGATCTCCACGTCGTTCTGAATGATCACCCGGCCGATCTGCGGCACCTTGAGGTGACCGCCGGGGCCCATCGCGAACCCGAAGCCATCCTGCCCGATTCGAACCCCAGGATGCAGGATGACCCGATCACCAATCAGGGCCATCTGCACCATGACCTGCGGGCCGATGGAACAATTTCGTCCGATGCGCACATCAGGACCGATCACGGCATGGGCACCAACAACCGTTCCTGCCCCGATCGCCGCCCTGGGGCCGATCACCGCGCCGGGATCGACAGTCACGCCTGATTCAAGCCGCGCTTCCGGATGCACATAGGCACCCGGCGACACACCCGTGGAGCCGAAGGTAGAGCCCGGCCGCATGGCATCGGGATAAAGGTGGCCAACAACCTTCGCGAAGGCGCGATAGGGATCGCCCGCGACAAGTGCAACGGTGCCTGCGGGGACGCGGTCGGCGTATTTGCGCGCAACAATGCAGGCTGAGGCCTGTGTCGTGGCCAAAGCATCCGCATATTTGGGGTTATCCAGGAAGACCAGTTCGCCGGGGCGACCCGTATCGAGGGGAGCGACTCCCTTGATCACGATCGACAGGTCGGCATCGTCCGGTGCCGTTGCTCCGGTCAAAGCGACGAGATCAGCCAGGGTTGGCGTCGTGGCCTGCTGGAAGAAGAGATTTTCACTCATGAATGGGAGATCCGTGGGGCTGGGCACGCCACGGCACCGCCCTTCTTGCGGGACGGCGGACAGACCAACCGGTCGAATGGAGACATATTCGCGAACATCGGGCGTTTCATCGGACGCCGGGCCGCCAGAGTCAAACAGGCGGACCGTGAGGCCCGCCTGTGAATAAGTCCGGCGAAGGAATTAGAAGCTCGAGCCGCCCGAGAACCGGAAGGCCTGACCCACGTCGTTCTTGGCCTTCGAGAGAACGAAGGCGTAATCGAAGCGGATCGGACCGAGCGGCGACTGCCAAAGCAGCGAGGCACCAACCGACGAGCGGATCTTCTTGGAGTCGTCGAGCTGGATGCAGGAACCCTGACCAACCGTATAAACGACACCACCATTGTTGACGGTCGGCGCTGCAAGGCAATTCGTCGGCGAAGCGGCCGTCCCCGGGAACTGATCCCAGTAGTTCGTCCGACCCTTGTAGCCAAACAACGTGCCGGCATCCGCAAAGAGGGCGCCCTTCAGGCCCAGATCCTTCGGCACACCGAAGAACGGGAACTGCAATTCAAGGGAGGCGCCGTAGTACTTCGTGCCACCAAGGCCGTTCGACAGGTTGCCGGTGCCGGTCGAGATATCACGCGGGCCGATGCCGCCCGGCGCAAAACCGCGCACGAGGCTCGGTCCGAGGTTGTAATTGTCGACGATGCGAAGCTGATCACCGCCGAATGCCTGCAGATGACCGCCCTGCAGCTTCACGAAGCCGACGATGTCATCCCAGATCGGATAGAAATAGCGGAATTCACCGGTCGTGCGGACGAACTTTGCATCGCCACCCGCGCCAGCAACATCCTGACGCAGCTCGGCATACATGCCATCCGTCGGGTTGCGGGTGTTATCGAGCGAATTATAGGTCAGGCTGTAGCCCACCTGCGAGACGAAGCGGGTGCCCTGAGCATCCTTAACCGCAAGCGAGGCCTCGCCGTTGGTCAAGCAGTTGTAGAAGGCATTCACGCCCGTCGTGCCGTCGCCGTTCAGGACGCCAGCCTGGCCAGGGGTCACGCCCGGGATCGGAACCGAACAGTCGTTATAGGGACGGTTCGAGTCGTTGGGGATCGTGATCTTGGTCTGGTAAATCGAATAACGCGGCGAGAACGAGATCTCGTCGGTGATCGGAACGCCCACGCGCAGGGTCGCGCCAGTGGTCCAGCTATCATAGAGCGAGTAACGGTTGTTCTTGTTCTGCTTCGTGTAGAGATCGAAGCCGGCAGCCAGACGGTAGTCGAGGAAATAGGGCTCCGTGAAGGAGAACTCGATACCCTTGGTCCGCTGGCCGCCCGTCACTGCAAGGCGGGCGTACTGGCCACGGCCCATGAAGTTCGACTCGGAGACCGAGACCTCGGCGATCACGCCGTCAGTGGTCGAGTAGCCACCGGAGATCGAGAACGATCCGGTTGCCTGATCTTCCACTTCCACGTTGATCACAACACGATCAGGTGCGGAGCCCGGCTCGTTGGTGATGCGGACCTTCTTGAAGTACCCGAGGTTGTTGAGGCGCTTTTCAGCCTTGTCCACCAGGACGCGGTTGTAAGCATCACCTTCACCGAGCGGGAATTCACGACGGATCACGTAGTCACGGGTGCGCGTGTTTCCGTGCACATTGATCCGCTCGACATAGACGCGCGGACCTTCCTCAACCACGAAGGAGAGATTGATCACACCGGTCGCCGGATCGCGATCACCGCGCGGGCGAGCCGCAGAGAAGGCATAGCCGGAGCGCGCCACTTCGCGCGTCAGGGCCTCGACGGACTTGTCGACGAGGTCGCCATTGTAGACGTCGCCAGCAGAAATCTTCAGTGCGCGGCGCAGATCTTCAGGCTTTGCAGTCGGCAGCGACGATTCAACATTCACCGTGCCAACGCGGTACTGACGACCCTCGTCGACCGTCACGGTTACGATGTAACCCTTCTGGGCTGCATCATAATGCGCGTCAGACCCGGTGATGCGGAAATCCGCATAGCCGTTCTTCAGATAGAAGCGACGAATGAGCTCGAGATCGGATGAGATGCGGTCCGGATCATAGACGTCCGTGGACTTGAAGAAAGACAGCCAGTTCATCTCAGTCGTCTGCATCAGATTGCGCAGGCGATAGGACGAGAAAGCGGTGTTGCCCTGGAATTCGATCGACTTCACACCGGTCTTGCTGCCTTCATTGATCGTGAAGACGACGTCGATGCGACCATTCGGGAGATCGACTGTCCGCGCAGTGACCGTCGCATCAGAGCGACCACCACGACGATAAAGATCATTGATGCGCTCAATGTCCGCCTGCACGGTCGCCGGATTATAGGCGCCACGCGACTTCGACTGGATCTCTGAAGCGAGAACCTCGCTCTTGAGCTTGCTGTTGCCCTCGAAGGCAACGCGATTGATCAGGTTGTTCTCGACGACCGAGACGACGATGCGGCCACCTGCACGCTCCGTCTTCACCGAGGAGAACAGGCCGGTCGCATAAAGCTCCTTGACGGCCTGGTTCACGCGGGCCGGATCGGTCCCCGCGAAATAGTTGCGAATTGTTTCAGCATCTACGCGGCGACTGCCACGCACTTCGATGCTCTGGGCATAGGCTGCCGTCGCCGCGAGGCCAACTACAGAAACCAGCGCCGTGGTCATGGCCAACCGGTTCACGAACCCTCCGAAAGACTTCATATGCAAGACCCGGTCCCGTAACATCGAAACGCTCAACCAACAGTTCAGCCTGTCAGCTCGGCCAGAGTACACCGCACTGCGGAATCCTCCATACCGTTCGGTAAAGCTTCTACAGAGTTTACATCATCAAGCAAATGCCGAAATCCTAATCCACTGCCTTTTGAGGGTTCCGTGGCACCGATGTCACGATCCATGGTGAACCGCTCGTTACCACCCCGGGACGCTCTTTACCCGCGGGTCAGATTCAGGATGTCGTTGAAGGTGGCAAACAGCATCAGGGCAGCGACCAGAACTAGCCCCATCCGGAAGCCATATTCCTGATATTTCTCGTTTAATGGCCGACCCTTCAGGGCCTCGATGGCGTAGAAGAGCAAGTGACCACCGTCCAGAAGGGGGACGGGGAACAGGTTGATCAACCCGATCGAAATCGACAGGACAGCAGCCAGGTTCAGAAGGGCCGAGAAGCCGATTTCGGCCACCTTGCCGGCGATGTAGCCAGTCCCGATCGGGCCTGAAACCTGCTCGAGGGACTCCCGACCCACGAAAAGCCCGCTCACAAAGGTTACCGTCCGGGAGCCAACGTACCAGGTTTCAGCGACCGCCTGATTAACCGCGCTGATGGGATTGAAGTGCTGGGTCTTCCAGTCCTCCGGCTTGGGAGAGGCATTCAGGCCGATCAGGCCGACGCGGTTTTTCCCAAATGGCGTGTCGACCATCCGCAGCTTCGGGATCGCGACCAGAGCGACATCCTTCTCACCCCGACGGACGACAAAATTCAGTGGCAGGTCGGCAGACACCTGAACCACCCGCTGCATTTCCGTCCAGCTCTCGATCGGCTTGCCTTCGATGGAGAGGATCAGGTCACCCGGCTGGAACCCGGCGGCCTCAGCCGCCTCCCCCGCCCGCACCGAATCGACGCGCGGTGTCAGGACGAGCTTCCCGTAGGTGAGAAAAATCCCGGAAAAGATCACGACCGCCAGGATGAAGTTGGCAATTGGGCCCGCCGCGACGATGGCCGCCCGCTTCCAGACCGGCTGGGCGAAGAAGCTGACCTTGAGTTCCTCGGCAGGCATGGTGAGGACCGCCGTCGGATCGGACACGCTGGCGGCATTGGCATCGCCGTGGAATTTCACATAACCGCCAAGTGGCAGCAGGGCGACGCGCCAACGGGTGCCATGCCGGTCGCAGAAGCCAAACAGTTCCGGCCCGAAGCCGATGGAGAAGGCATCCACCTTCACGCCACACCAGCGCCCGACCAAAAAGTGCCCTAATTCATGGAAAAAGACGACAAGGCTCAGAACAAAGATGAAGGGAACGACATAGCCGCCCAACGAACCGATCTGGTTCAGAATTGACATCAAGAGCCTCCTGCCGCCGGCATTTCAAGGTCCTGTCGAAGTTCGGCATGTGCACGGACCGACAGGACATGGCCGTGGTTGGTGAAAGGTGAGCCTGCCTGATGACAGCCGTCAGGCCAAGAGCAAGCGAGCCCTATCTCTGGAAATATGGTCAACAGCCAGGGCCTCCTGGATCGAGTCGGGCTCGCGGGCTTCTCCAGCCCTGCCCGCCTGTTCACAGACCTGCGCCACAATCCGGGCAATTGCATGGAAGCCGATGCGCCCTTCAAGAAAGGCCGCGACAGCAATTTCATTGGCGGCATTGAGGACCGTCGGCATGCCGCCGCCAGCACGCATGGCATCCATGGCGACCCGCAGAGCCGGGAACCGCTCGAAATCCGGCTTGTCGAAGGTCAGGGTGCCAATGGCTGCCAGGTCAAGCCGCTTTGCCCGGGTCGCAACACGCTCCGGATAGCCAAGGCAATGAGCGATGGGAACCCGCATGTCCGGATTGGCCATGCCTGCTGTGACCGATCCGTCGGAGAAGGAGACCAGTCCGTGGACAATCGACTGGGGGTGAACGAGCACATCCAGCTGATCTGCTGAGATCTGAAAAAGATGAAAGGCCTCAATGAGTTCCAGGCCTTTGTTCATAAGGCCCGCAGAATCGATCGTGACCTTGGGGCCCATGGACCAGTTGGGATGGGCGAGCGCCTGCTGAGGCGTGGCCGCTGCAATCGCTTCCGCGGTCCAGGTTCGGAAAGGGCCACCTGAGGCAGTCAGGATCATCCGATCGATGGTCTGCGGCGAGGCCCCGCCAAGGGCCTGGAAAATGGCATTGTGCTCGCTGTCCATGGGCAGGAGCTGGACGCCGGCCCGTGCAGCGGCCTTCATGAAGGGGCCGCCGGCACACACAAGACATTCCTTGTTTGCAAGGGCCATGGTCCGGCCGCTCCCCAGCGCAGCATGGGTTGGCTCGACACCGGCAGCGCCCGCAATGGCCGCCACAACCAGATCCGACGGACGCAAGGCTGCCTCAAGCACGGCTTGCGGTCCTGCCCCGGCCCTGATGGGGGCACTCCCCAGTCCCTCGCGCAGGGCGGCATAGGCCTCGGGATCGGCAACAGCGGCAAAGTTCGCGCCCAGCTCGATTGCCATGCGGGCCAAGGCGGCTCCGTCGCGCCCACCGACAACCGCCTCAACCTCAAATCTGCCGGCCGGTGCATGGGCGATCACATCGGCTGTGGACTTGCCGATGGAGCCGGTCGCGCCAAGGATGGTGATGCGGCGCGGAGCCTGCTGACTGTTCAAGCCCATTCCTCCAGTGATCGGCTGATCCGATTCATCTTGATCAAGTCGCGGGCCTCACGCCAGTCCAAGTCACCATCTCAGGAGACCGATGGCTGCCGCGGCCGGCCCCGAGCGCAGGAAGCCGACAAGGGCCGCCAGGGCGCAGGCAAAGATAAACCCATCAAGGCGGTCCATGAAACCGCCATGGCCGGGAATGAGATGACTCGAGTCCTTCACCCCGAAGTGGCGCTTGACCGAAGATTCAAACAGGTCGCCTCCCTGCGAAACCGCGCCGCAAACCAACCCGACGATGAAGATGATGGCCGCGGACTTCAGTTCTGCCCCTGAAATCCAGGCGTAGAGAACCGTCCCAAACAGGGCGCCGCACGAAATGCCGACCAGAAAGCCGGACCATGTCTTGGAGGGCGAGACCCTCGGCCAGAGTTTCGGCCCGCCGATCAGCCGCCCGCCGAAATAGGCGCAGACATCGGTCCCCCAGACGACAGCGAAAAGGAACAGGATCGATTCCAGCCCCTCGAACAGGGACAGGCGCAGGAGGGTCACCGAAACAACCAGCGCCGATGCATAGACGAGGCCCGATGCAGCCCAGAGACGCTTTCCGGGGCCCGCAAGCCAGGCCAGAAGTCCGCAACCAATGACGAGCGTCACGATTGCCATGTCGAGGGCCATCTGCCGCGCCAGAACGGTGGTTAGCACCAAGGCAACGGCGCCCACGAGAAAGCGTGGCGTCGCCTGGGGCGCAGCAATCAGCCGCTGCCACTCCCATACAACGGCGAGACTGGCCGCCAGCCAGAAGAGGATGAAGGTCTCCCCGCCCCTGATCACAGTCCCGAGCGCCAGGGCGACCATGACGACCGCAGATATGAGCCTTGGCAGCAGATCGCGCATGGCTCCGCCTGAAGCGGGTGCTGCGGCAGCCACACCCGGACCGTCGATGCGCGCACTCATGAGCCCGTCTTGGCGCTGGGCGCCGTCAGGCCGCCAAAGCGGCGTTCACGGGACGCATATTCCCGCAGGGCCTTTTCAAAGGCTTCCCTATCGAAATCCGGCCAATGCAGGGGCAGGAAAACGAATTCCGCATAGGCAGCCTGCCACATCAGGAAGTTCGAGAGGCGCTGCTCACCCGAGGTGCGGATGATGAGGTCAGGATCGGGAACCTCGCTGGTGTCGAGTTCAGCAGATACCGCCGCAACATCAATCTCCTCGACCGACATTTCGCCGGCGAGGACCTTGTTTGCGAGACGGCGGGCCGCGATCGCGATCTCCTGACGGCTCCCGTAGTTGAAGGCGATCACGAGGGTCAGCCGCTGATTTCCTCGGGTCAGCTCCTCGGCCTCGTCCAGCAGCGACCGGATCTCCGGGTCAAGACCTTCGCGAAGGCCGATGATGCGCACCCGAACGCCGTTCTGATGCAGCTCGGCAAGGTCATTGCGGATGAAGCGCTTCAGGAGACCCATGAGATAGGCCACTTCCTGAGGGGGGCGGCTCCAGTTCTCGGAGGAGAAGCTGTAGACCGTCAGGTACTCGATGCCGAGGTCCATGGCGGCGCGAACGGAGCGACGCACCGCTTCGACGCCCCGCCGATGACCCTCGAACCGGGGAAGGCCGCGGGCCGCTGCCCAGCGGCCATTTCCATCCATGATGATCCCGACGTGACGAGGCACGCGCCGCCAGAGCGGGTTGGGCAGAGCAGCGCTCACCATGTCGGCCTTGTCGTGCATCATCCGCTCCGCGCAGGCAGGCTCAAGGCCCAATCCGCGAATACTAAACCTGCATGATTTCTTTTTCTTTGCCGGCGAGGACCTGATCGACCTCAACAATGGCCAGATCGGTGGCTTTTTGAACCTCGGCCTCGTGACGCTTCTCATCGTCCTCGCTGA
Organism: uncultured Hyphomicrobiales bacterium; assembly: GCA_903889985.1. GTDB lineage: Bacteria > Pseudomonadota > Alphaproteobacteria > Rhizobiales > Beijerinckiaceae > Terripilifer. Next base: position 8,052 of record CAISZN010000387.1, read on the forward strand.
TGGCCTTGTCCTTCAACATTTTCTTGAGGGTATCGAGACCATCCCGGCGGATATGGCGGACAGCAACGCGCGCATCCTCGGAATATTTATGGGCGACCTTCACCAGCTCCTTGCGGCGCTGCTCGTTGAGCTCCGGGATACGGATGCGCAGGGTCTGGCCCTCGGTGGCCGGGCTGAGGCCCAGATTGCTGTCGCGGATGGCCTTTTCAACCGCCGACACCATGCCGCGATCCCAGACCTGCACGGACAGCATTCGCGGCTCCGGCACACTGATCGTGGCCACCTGCGCCAGCGGCATACTGGAGCCATAAGCGATGACATTGATGGGCTCGAGCAGGCTGGCCGAAGCGCGACCAGTGCGCAGTCCGCCCAGTTCATGGCGCAGCGACTGGATCGACGCCTGCATGCGCCGCTTGATGTCCGCGAGATCGAAATTGGCACTCATGACGAAAGTCCTCGATGACTGTGTGAGAAGCGGCCGGAGGGCGGCGCCGTCTCAGGGCACGACGATGGTGGACAGCCCCTGTCCCTGCAAGGCGGCGGTAATCGCGCCCGGCTTCTCGATCGAAAACACGATTATCGGAATCCGGTTCTCCCGGGCAAGTGCGAAGGCAGATGTATCCATCACACCCAGGTGCTGATCGATGGCCTGATCATGGGTCAGCCGCTCGTAGCGGATCGCATTCGGATCCTTCTTGGGATCGGCGCTATAGACGCCATCTACCTGAGTTGCCTTCAGAATTACGTCGCAGGACAGCTCCGCCCCACGAAGAGCCGCACCCGTATCGGTGGTGAAGAACGGGTTTCCGGTACCGCCCGCCAGCACGACAATCCGCTGCTTTGCCAGATGGTTGAGGGCTGCCTGCCGAGAATAGGGCTGGCAAACGTAAGGCATGGGCACAGCCGAGAGCGCGCGCGCCGGGTGACCGGCCTTTTCTATGGCATGTTCGAGCGCCAGGGCGTTCATGACGGTGGCCAGCATGCCGATCGAATCAGCTCTGGCCCGGTCTATCCCCTTGTCGGCCCCCTGGATCCCGCGGAAGAAATTGCCTCCGCCGACGACCACGGCGATCTCTGCTCCCATGCCAGCCGCTCCGGCTAGGTCGGACGCAATGCGGGTGAGTGTTCCCTGGTCGAGGCCATGGCTGAGCCCCCCCATCAACGCCTCTCCCGAAAGCTTCACGACAGCGCGCTTCCAGTTCAGCGTCATAGGACCTCCTCAAACAACGGACGGCCTACGCTCACGCGCAGACAGGCTTCTGGTTAGCGCGATTCGAATGGGGAGGCCAGCCGGCAGGGCCTGCCTCCGGCCCGACGACGCCTCCCATCCACCCTTTGCCTTTGGGCTGGACGCCAACCCGCCACCGCGGCCCGACCAACCGACAAGGATCAGAGAGATGAAGCCCTCAGGGCTGGCCGATGGAAATCGTCTTGAAGCCGCCTGTCGTCTTGGCGCGCACTTCTGAAAACCTGCCGATCGGACGGACCGTCGTGATCGCGATAAAGCCGCCATGGGACGCAACCTGATAGGCGCCCGCCTTCTGGATGGCGGAGAGGTCTGCACGTCTTCTCAGGTCGGACTGCGCGAGGGGCTGGAAATCACTTTCGCGATGAAACTCTGTGGACTTGCCTCTGAAGACATGAAGGCCGGAGCTCAGCACTGCAATGTCTCCAAAGCGCAGGGTCTTGTCGAGCTGAAGGGCGGCTTCCACGCTGACATCACGGGCGACCGCCCTCAGCTCCTTGACCTTTTCGTCATTCTTGCGGACCTCGATGAGGTCGATGACCTTCGGCTTGCGAACAATGACCTGCTTCTTTTGAACAGCGACCGGAAACGAGGGCCCAATGAGCGGCGCTCGCGCTGGCAGCGGAGCCTCCCAGAAAAACCGGCCAAAGAACTGGGCGCTCGCTTCGGACGACCACAGGATTCCGATGACTGTGCAGAAACTGCACAGCATCCTGAATGACACCGCCCCATTCTGGGTCATTTGGGATCTGGATGATCCGGCCTGCGCCATGTTTGCCCCGGTTTGCAATCTTCTTTGATCGCAATGCAAGAACGGAGCGGATCTGAATTCGATCCATCAATCCCAGGGCATCAGCCGCATGGACCAAGCTGAAAACAAAAAGGCGACCTTGCGGCCGCCTTTCTGAATGCGGTTGAAAGTGCGGATCAGCCGCCGCTGACTGCTGCTGCCACTTCAGCGGCAAAATCACCGGTCTGCTTCTCGATGCCTTCGCCAAGCGCATAGCGCACGAAGCCCTTCAGGACGACAGGAGCGCCAGCCGTCTTGGCGGCTTCGGCAACGACCTGAGCGACGGTCTTGGCCGGATCGTGGATGAAGGCCTGGTCCACAAGGCACACTTCCTTGAAGTAGGTCTTCAGGCCCGACTCGATGATCTTCTCGAGCACATTGGCCGGCTTGCCCGCGTTCTTCTCGCGCAGCACGTTCTTCTCACGCTCCAGCACAGCAGGATCAACCTGCGTGTTGTCGAGCGCAACCGGCGAGGCCGCGGCGACATGCATGGCGATCTTGCGGCCAAGGTCGGAGAGGACCTCCGCGTTGCCGGTCGACTCGAGGGCGACGATGACGCCGATCTTGCCGAGGCCGTCAGCAATGGAATTGTGCACGTAGGACGAGACCGAACCGGCAGTGACCGAAAGGGTCGCGGCTCGACGGATCGTCATGTTCTCGCCGATGGTGGCGATGGCATGGGTGAGCGCGTCACCAACCGTGCCACCGGCCGGGTAGGCAGCCGCCTTGAGGGCCTCCGGATCGGTCGTGCCGGTGGACAGGGCGACGGAAGCCACATTGCGGGCGAGCTTCTGGAAGTCGTCGTTGCGGGCAACGAAGTCGGTCTCGGAGTTCACTTCGGCCACGACACCCTTGGTGCCAGCGAGCACGACAGCCACGAGCCCTTCGGCCGCAACGCGGTCGGACTTCTTGGCGGCCTTCGAGAGACCCTTCTTGCGCAGCCAGTCGATGGCGGCCTCGATGTCGCCATTCGTCTCGTTGAGGGCGGTCTTGCAGTCCATCATGCCTACGCCGGTCTTTTCGCGCAGGTCCTTGACCATTCCGGCCGTGATGTTCGCCATGGCTCGTTCCTTTTAGTTCAGAGCGCGGACCTAACCGCGCAGATCAATGTCTTGTGTTTGTCATGCGGTGCCCGCGAAAGGATGCGGCAGGCCACGTTGGACCTGCCGCATAACGCTTTCACGAACCAAACTTACGCGGGTTAATCAACCAGCGATCAGGTTGCGGGCGAGATTGACCCAGCCGTCGCGTGCGATACGGCCGCTGAGCTTGAGGTCGCGATCGACCGTCTCGACATCAGCAGGCGTCATCGCGGCGATCTGCCAGTAATGGAAGATGCCAGCATCGTTGAGCTTCTTGACGATCTGCGGGCCAACACCCTGCAGCTTGGCAAGATCGTCCGGAGCGCCGCGGGGAGCCGCGAGCAGTTCGAACACCTCGGCAGGAGCCTCGGCATCGTCAGCCGGAGCCGCCAGAGCCTCTTCAGGCAGCGGAGCCTCGGCAGCGCCAACGTCCATGCCCGACGAACCCTGGCTGCGGCCGATGCCGTCGATGGCGGCGCGGGCAATCAGGTCGCAATAGAGCGCGATGGCGCGGCCGGCGTCGTCGTTGCCCGGAACCGGGAAGGTGATGCCATCCGGATCGCAGTTCGTATCGACGATAGCGGCCACCGGGATGCCGAGGCGGTTGGCCTCCTTGATCGCCAGCTGCTCCTTGTTCGTGTCGATCACGAAGATCAGGTCAGGCGTGCCACCCATGTCCTTGATGCCGCCGAGAGCCTTCTCGAGCTTCTCGCGCTCGCGGGCCATCATCAGGCGCTCTTTCTTGGTGAGGCCGATGGCGCCCGAGTTGAGCTGCTCGTCAACCTTGCGCAGGCGCTGGATGGAGCCGGAAATGGTCTTCCAGTTGGTCAGCGTGCCGCCGAGCCAGCGGGAGTTGATGTAATACTGCGCCGAACGCTTCGCCGAGTCAGCGATGGCATCAGCAGCCTGACGCTTGGTGCCCACGAAGAGGACGCGACCGCCCTTGGCGACGGTGTCTGACACGGCCTTCAGAGCCTGGTGCAGCAGCGGCACGGTCTGGGCGAGGTCGATGATGTGGATGTTGTTGCGGGTGCCGAAAATGTACTGGGACATCTTCGGGTTCCAGCGGTGAGACTGATGGCCGAAGTGGGCGCCGGCCTCGAGGAGGCCACGCATGCTGAAATCGGGCAATGACATAGTTATGCTTCTCCGGTTGAACCTCGGCGGACTGTTGGCGGCCATGATGGCTGCCACCGGAGCGATCCTTGGATCAGGAGCGCGATACATCCGCCTGTGGAATGGCGCGGTCCATAAAGGAAAACCCGCACAGGCGCAAGGCCCTGAACTCTGGCAGGCTGGCTGAACTGGCCAGTTCGTGCTTAGTTAGCCCTCTAAAAATAGGGAGGAATAGCCATGACAGAGATAGTAGAAGCACGCGCCCGCAGGTCGCCGGCAGACCTGGCCTTCGCCATTGTCCGCATCGTCGCGGGGCTGACGATTGCCTATCATGGCTATCCCAAGCTGACGAACGGCGTGGCAGGGCTGGCCGGCAGTGTCATCCCTAAAATTGGCCTGCCTGCGCCACTCGTCGTTGCCTACATCGTCATGATCACGGAAGTCGCAGGCGGACTGCTTCTGGCTGCAGGCCTCTTCACCCGCATCGTGGCCATTCCCCTGGTCATCGAATTCCTCGTGATCGTCTTGATCGTGAAATTCGCCAATGGCTTTATCGCCTTTGCTCCGACGGCGATCAATCCGGGCTTTGCCGGCATGGTGCCAGGCGGTTTCGAATTCGAATTCCTTCTGGGAATCATCTGCCTCGCCAGCCTCATCGGTGGACCGGGCGCCTATTCCCTCGATGGCGCCATCGCCCGCCGTCGCGGCTAAGCTGTTTCTCAGACGCGGCCTGCCGGGCGGGCCGCGTCGAGAATGCGGAACTGGACGCGCTCGCCCCCGCCCCAGCGGTCAAGCGACAGGCAGCCAGCCAGATGCAGGGGCTCCCCTCGGGCCGCAAGGAGCCCACGTCCGAGCGGCTCATCTGCGCAGCGGAAGGCGATGGCGTTGACCATGGCACCGTCTCCTGCACGAGCGCGGACACGCACATGATTGGTCCCGACCTTTGCCACTTCGACGATTCGATGGGCAGGCAGGGCAAAGACGGGCTCGGGATTGCCGGAGCCGAAGGGGCCCGCCTGCTCCAGCTGGTTGATGAGCTCGACGCGGGCACCCCCAGCCGTCAAGGCAGCATCAATCATCAGCGCTTCGTCTGCCCGGGCCCGATCGACCACCTCTGTCAGGCGATGCTCCAGGAAAGCGCGAAAATCACCCAGCCGCTCCTTGGCGATGGTGATCCCTGCCGCCATGGCGTGGCCACCACCCTTGACCAGAATGCCGGCTTCCACCGCCGCGCGCACCGCGCGCCCCAGATCGACGCCGGGGATCGATCGGCCTGATCCGGTCCCGGTCTTGCCGGTCAGGGCGATCGCGAAGGCCGGCCGGCGGAACCGTTCCTTCAGGCGGGCCGCCACAAGACCGACGACGCCCGCATGCCAGCCTTCCGCAGCGGTCACAATCACCGCCCCCTGATCAGCCAGGCCGAGGCTTGCCTGAGCCTCTGCAACCGCCTCTTCCACCGTCGCGGCCTCAATGGCCTGACGCTCCCGGTTGAGCCGGTCGAGGGTCGCGGCAACCTCGGCCGCCTCCCCCTCGTCGCTCATCATCAGCAGCCGGGCTCCAAGCGCCGCATCGCCGATCCGTCCGCCCGCATTGATGCGCGGGCCGATCAGATAGCCCAGATGCTGGCAGGTCGGCGGACCATTGGCCCCGGCGCAATCAAACAGCGCGCGAAGTCCCGGGTGCTGGCGGGCTCGCATCACGATCAGGCCCTTGCTGACAAAGGCCCTGTTGAGGCCCGTCAGCGGCACCACATCGGCGACGGTTGCCAGCGCCACAAGGTCGAGCAGGTTAAGCAGATCGGGCGCGGACCTCGACCCGGTCCAGAACCCCTGCCCACGCAGGGCCCGGTTGAGTCCGACCAGCGTCATGAAAACCACGCCAGTCGCGCATAGGTGCCCTAACCCCGAGAGATCATCCTGCCGGTTGGGATTGACGATGGACACGACCGGCGGGAGGTCGGCCGGCGCCTGATGGTGGTCCAGAACGATCACATCCATACCAAGCGCCCGGGCCTCGGCGAAGGGTTCGTGGCTCGTGGTGCCACAATCGACTGTGACAAGCAGGCTCGCCCCCCGCGCGGACAGCGACTTCATGGCCTCCGCATTGGGCCCATAGCCCTCGAAAATGCGATCCGGGATATGGATGAGGCAGGTCAGCCCACAGGCCTGCAGAAAGGTCGCCAGCAGGGCGCTGGAGCAGGCTCCATCGACGTCATAATCCCCGAAGACTGCAACTGTTTCGCCGATTGCTACGGCTCGTGCCAGGCGCTCCACGGCCGCATCCATGCCTTGCAGGACACTGGGATCCGGCATGAGTGAGCGGATCGTGGGGTCGAGATAGGCCTCGACCGTCTCAGGCCCCTGCCCTCGCGCAGCCAGCACCCGCGCCAGCAGGTCGGAATGGCCCCAGAGCTGGCCAATGGC
>CAISZN010000388.1 GCA_903889985.1 uncultured Hyphomicrobiales bacterium
ATGACCACGATCACGCCTCGGCCCTTTTCGCTGATCAGGCGCATGGCGGACTCGAGTTCGCCTGCCCGCGAGCGCGCGCCGCCACGGAAGAAGGCGCCTGGCGTCACATCGCCGAGGCTGTCAGCCAGCAGGTTGTGCTGGTGCATGCGCACGTAGACCGGCTCGTCGCCGCTGACATCGCCGCAGACCAGGGCGAGGTTTTCCGCATAGCCAACCTTGTTGGCATAGACACGAACCTCGAAGTCGCCGCCAAAGCGGCTCTTGATCTTGGAGGTGACGATGAGGTCGACCAGCTTCTCATTGCGCCGACGATACCGGATGAGGTCGCCGATGGTCGCGATCTTCAATCCGTGTTCCTGGGCGAACTTCACCAGATCCGGCATGCGGGCCATGGTGCCGTCGTCGTTCATGATCTCGCAGATCACGCCTGAGGGGTTGAGGCCGGCGAGCTTGGCAATGTCGACCGCAGCTTCGGTATGACCGGCGCGGACCATGACGCCGCCGTCCTGGGCGACCAGAGGGAAGATATGGCCAGGAGACACGATATCGTCGCGCCCGCAATTCGGGTCGATGGCGACGGCGATGGTCTTGGCCCGGTCGGCAGCGGAGATGCCGGTGGTAACACCCTCCCGCGCCTCGATCGAGACCGTGAAGGCCGTCTGGTGCTGGGCCTGGTTCTTCTGGGTCATCGGCGCAAGGCCGAGTTCGTCCACGCGCTCCCGGGTCATGGAGAGGCACACAAGTCCGCGACCGAATTTGGCCATGAAGTTGATCACATCCGCCGAAGCCTTCTCGGCAGGGATGACGAGATCGCCTTCGTTTTCGCGGTCCTCATCGTCGACGAGGATGAACATGCGGCCCTTGCGCGCGTCCTCGATCACCTCTTCGATCGAGGAAAGCCAGCTCAGCGTGGACTCAGACATATTTGATTTCCTGCGCGTTTCTCCGGCCGGCCGGTTGAACCCGCGGGAGCGATGGTCATGTTGGAACCATCGGCGGGCAACTTGTAGTGAAGGCGCCATGACGGTCAAGTGCCTGCGCCGGCTCGTTGAGCTGCGATACGTGGTGCGCTGCGGCATGGATCAGCTGTTTTGCGAAGCTTTCGGTTGACGATAGGGGGCGTCGCTGCAAGAAGCTCCCCGACGCGCCCCGAGGCGCCAAACTTCCGAGGAATGCCCTATGATCAAGTCCTTCGCGCAACGAAGCCGCACGCTCGCTGCTGTGGGTCTGGCCATGACAGCCCTGTCGACATCTGCTTTTGCCGACCCGGTCGAGGATTTCTATCGGGGCAAGCAGATGGACATGGTGATCGGATATTCTCCCGGTGGCACCTACGACCTCTATGCCCGGCTCGTGGCCCGCTTCCTCGGGGACTTCATCCCTGGCAAGCCTAAAATTGTCCCCCGCAATATGCCGGGCGCAGGCAGCCGTCTGGCTGCCAACTGGGTCTATAATCTGGGCCCGAAGGACGGAACCGTCATTGCCACGGCGGATCAGTCGCTCGCCGTCGAGCAGGCCATGGGAGACAAGGCCCTCTCCATCGACGTGTCGAAATTCAACTACATCGGCAATCCGCTCGCCGACAACAATACGACAGTGACCTGGTTCACGAGCGGTGTTGCGACCATCGAGGATGCAAAGAAGCAGGACGTTCCCATGGGCGCGACCGGCGGCAGCACGTCGTCGCAATATCCCAAGGCGATGAATGCCATTCTCGGCACCCGCTTTCAGATCATTAGTGGCTATCCAGGCGGCAACGATATCAACCTTGCCATGGAAAAGGGTGAGGTCGCTGGTCGCGGCTCGAATGTCTGGACGGCCTGGAAGGCGACGCGCCCCGACTGGCTGCGCGACAAGAAGATCAATATTCTCGTCCAGATCGGTTTGCAGAAGGCCAAGGACCTCCAGAACGTGCCACTCCTGATGGATCTTGCCACCAATCCGGAAGACCGCGCTGTCCTGAAGCTGTTGTCGGCCTCCGTCGACGTCGGTCGCCCGATCTTTGCTGCACCGGGTGTTCCCGCCGAGCGCGTCAAGGCATTGCGGGATGCCTTCCAGCTCATGATCAAGGATCCGACATTCCTTGAGGCGGCCAAGAAGGAAAATTTCGACATCGATCCCCGTTCGGGGGAAGAGATGCAGAAGATCGTCAGTGAAATCGTCGCAACACCGAAGCCGATTGCCGAGCGCTTGTCGCAGATCATCGGCGGTATCGAGCAGAACACCGGGCGCTGAACTGAAAGCTGATCCACATGACCAAGCAGATCATTTCGGCCCTGGCCCTTGCGGTCGCGCTGACCCTGTCGTCTGCGTCGGCGCAGACACCGGGGGACTTCTACCGCGGCAAGACGCTTGAACTGCAGATCGGTTACACACCTGGCGGTGGCTACGACACCTATGGCCGGCTGATGGCGCGCCACCTTGGCAATCACCTGCCCGGAAATCCGCAGATCGTCGTGCGCAATGTGCCCGGCGGTGGTGGGCGGGTGCTGATGGGCAACATGGCGAATGTCGCGCCCAAGGATGGTTCAGTGCTGGCGGTTGTCGACCAGTCCCTCCCGCTGGCGCAGGCGATGCGTGACCCCACGATCCATTTTGATGCCAAGGCAATGACCTGGATCGGCAATCCGGATGCGGACAACAACACGGTCGCGACCTGGTTTACGACCGGCGTCAAAACCGTGGAGCAGGCGCGCCAGAAGGAAGTGATCGTCGGTTCGACGGGACCCAATACGTCCTCGCAGATCGCATTGGCCATGAATGCGACGCTCGGCACCAAGTTCAAGATTGTCACCGGCTATCCGGGTGGCAATGAGATCAATCTGTCCATGGAGAATGGGGAGACGGGTGCGCGCGCCTCGAGCCCCTGGGCGACGTGGAAGGCGACCAAGCCGGACTGGGTGCGCGACAAGAAGATCAACATCATTGCGCAGGTGGGCCTGACCCGGGCCCCGGACCTGCCGGATGTTCCGCTGCTCATCGACCTTGCCTCCAACGACGACGACCGGGCCGCCCTCAAACTGCTGTCGGCACCGGCGACGGTTGGCCGGCCTTTGTTCACGACTCCGGGCGTGCCGAAGGAGCGGGTTGAGCTTCTGCGCCGGGCCTTCGATGCCATGGTCAAGGATCCTGCCTTCCTTGAGGAAGCCAAAACCCTCAACCTCGACATCAATCCGGTCAGCGGCGAGGAATTGCAAAAGATCGTGACCGAAATCGTCGATACGCCCGACCGTATCTCGCAGCGACTTGCCAAGATCACCGAACTTACTGGAGATGGTCGCTAGGCCCATTTGGGATGCGCCTTGACTCAGGCGCTCTGGCCGATGAAACCTCCGCCTCGAAAAACTGATCAGGGAAAACTGCCCATGTCATATGCCCAGCTCGAAAAGATCATCGAGGCCGCCTTTGAGGACCGCGCCAACGTCAACGCCGACACGCAGGGCGAGGTTCGCGATTCGGTGAACGAAGCGCTGGGATTGCTCGACTCCGGCAAGGCGCGCGTGGCCGAGAAGGTCGCTGGCAAGAGCGGCCCGGAGGCCTGGCAGGTCAACCAGTGGCTCAAGAAGGCGGTTCTGCTGTCCTTCCGCCTCAATGACATGTGGGCCATTTCGGGTGCACCGGGCGGGGCGAGCTGGTGGGACAAGGTCCCCTCCAAGTTCGAAGGCTGGAGCGCCATGGACCACGCGGCGGCAGGCTTCCGCTCGGTGCCGGGCTGCATCGTGCGCCGCTCGGCCTTCGTGGCGAAGAATGTCGTGCTGATGCCCTCCTTCGTGAACCTCGGCGCCTATGTGGATGAGGGCACCATGGTCGACACATGGGCCACGGTGGGCAGCTGCGCCCAGATCGGCAAGAACGTGCATCTTTCGGGTGGCGTCGGCATCGGCGGCGTGCTCGAGCCGCTGCAGGCCAATCCGACCATCATCGAGGACAACTGCTTCATCGGCGCCCGCTCGGAGGTGGTTGAAGGCGTGGTGATCGGCGAGGGCTCGGTTCTGTCCATGGGCGTCTTCATCAGCGCCTCGACCCGCATCATCGACCGCAGCACCGGCAAGGTGCATGTGGGCTATGTACCGCCTTACTCGGTCGTGGTTCCGGGCTCCCTGCCGGGCAAGCCGCTGCCGGATGGCACGCCGGGCCCCTCGCTCTATTGCGCGGTCATCGTCAAGACTGTCGATGCCCAGACCCGCTCGAAGACGGGCATCAACGAACTGCTGAGGGATTGATGTCCAGCAGCGGGTCGGACCCGGCCCCGCAGGGTTTCGCCTTCCTGTTCAAGAGTGATCAGGGCACCATCGGCCGCGCCATCTGGTGGCGCGGCACGATTGGTCTGGCGCTCGTTCTGGGTGTGCTGTCGGGCATCTGGCAGGCTCTGGCGCCCTATGCCAATCGCAACGTTGCGACCGGGGATCGGCTGTTCGATCCGATGGCCTTCTTCGCCTATGCCTATCTGCTTGCCTTCGCCTTTGCGGTGCTTCTGATTGGCGTGAGCCATTTCAACCTGTCGGCGAAGCGTTGGCGCGATCGTGGCCGCATTGGCGGG
>CAISZN010000389.1 GCA_903889985.1 uncultured Hyphomicrobiales bacterium
GCATCGAGGCCACCGCGATGCTCGACCGTGCGCAGGGCAGCGGCGGCAACACGCAGGCGCACGGAGCGGTTCAGCGCATCGGAGATCAGCGTGACGTTGCACAGGTTCGGGAGGAACCGGGTGCGGGTCTTGCGGTTCGAGTGGCTGACAAGATTGCCAGACTGGACGGCCTTACCTGTCAGCTCGCAACGGCGGGACATGACACGTTCCTTTCAAACTCTTCGACACCGGCTGCCTGCCGGCAAACCTCTGCACCCGTTCTGCTCGACCGTGATCGAGCTGCATCGAGGCGGCAAATGCCGCTCCACACCGACCGGGCGCTCGGGGGAATTGATCGCGGGTCTATAGTGAAGCCCTCTTCAGGCGTCAAGGATGAATCGCCATCCGGCCCAGTCACAGCCCGCCAGACGAGCCACGAAAGCGTCGGATTCAGGGTTTCAAATCAGTAACCATGTTGATCCATGATCGCCCTCCAGGTCTGATTCGAAAGCGAAAAGTGTCATGAAGCGTCGCGTGAAGCTGTTCATTCCGGTGCTCACTGCCGCGCTGGTGGCGGCCATTCCGGCCCTGGGAGCAGATACCCTGCGGGCTTCCTATTCGATCCACCTGATCGGCCTGCCGCTGGGCACTGCGACCATGAGCTCGGTCATCGAGCCCTCGTCCTACCGGATCGACCTCAACACCAAGCTTGCGGGCATCGCCGCCATGGTGTCGAGCGCCAAGGCCGCCGGCGCGGCAACAGGCTCCATCTCTGGCGGGCGGACCGCTGCCGCCTCCTATGCGACGACCTCCGCCAATTCCGAAATGACCCGAACTGTCCGCATTTCCCTGAACGCGGGCACGGTGAAGGCCGCCGAGATCTCCCCGCCCTTCCAGGAACTGCCCGGTCGTGTGCCGGTCCTTGAGTCCCACAAGCGCAATGTCACGGACCCACTGGGCGCCCTGCTGATGCCCGTACCGGGGACCGAGCCCGTCATCGGCCCGGCCGCCTGTGACCGCACGATTCCGGTCTACGACGGCTGGGCGCGCTTCGACATCGCCCTGAGCTACACCGGCAAGAAGTCGATCACCTCCAGGGGGTACACCGGTGACGTGGCGGTCTGCGCAGCCCGCTACATTCCCGTCGCCGGCCATCGGCCGGACCGGCCCGGCACCAAGTTCATGGCCGAGAACCGGGACATGGAGGTCTGGCTCGCCCCCGTGGGCTCGACCCGTTTCGTCATGCCCTACCGGATCTCCGTCGGCACCATGATCGGGACCACGGTGATCGAGGCGACGAATTTCGAGGCCTCCCCCGCGACCCGCGCCGCCGCCCGCTAAGCCGACGCACAGACGCCCTTAGCATCGGACCTCCAGCCCTCGCGTCATTGCGTGGGGTGTTTTGCTGCGTCTGGTGGAATTTACTGCCTCCAACACCCAGATAAGGTGGGAACGGGGCCGGAACCTGCGCCCTCGTCCGATTCGGGCCCGATTCGTTCGGGTTGCGTTTCACAGGTTAAGGACACCGACCCGCGATGCACCGGAATGGCACGTTTGACAAAAACCCTGATCGGAGTCCGTGCGACGCGACGGATCAGGACTCCTGAAATCGGCTCAACCATCCCGAAAATCGCAAGATATAGCGTTGGCTCCATGAGTCGCGAGCACAGCTAGTGGTGAACAAACTGGGACTCCTCCTCCGTCATCGATTCGGGCGCGATTCGTTCGTGACTCGTTCGATGGATGAAGGAGTTTTCGCAACCTCGTGCCGATGTGGTACAGAGCGCCCATCGGCGGCCCCTTTCGCAGAGGTCATTCAGCTTCAATGAATCTGATGAACGCAGGGCACAAGCCACTGCATCCGGCCGAGCGGACGCGCCGTGTCACCGCCGTTCTTGGGCCCACCAACACGGGCAAGACGCATCTGGCCATCGAGCAGATGCTGCAATATCCCAGTGGCATCATCGGCCTGCCGCTGCGCCTTCTGGCGCGCGAGGTTTATAACCGCGTCGTCGAGAGGGCCGGCGTCAATGCGGTGGCGCTGATCACCGGCGAAGAGAAGATCAAGCCCAAGAATCCGCGCTACTGGATCTCGACCATCGAGGCCATGCCGCGCGATCTCGATGTGGACTTTGTTGCGATCGATGAAATCCAGCTCGCCTCATCGCTTGATCGCGGCCACGTCTTCACCAATCGCATCCTCAACCGGCGCGGGCGCGAGGACACGCTGCTGATCGGCTCCTCGATCATGCAGCCCATGATCAACCAGCTCATGCCGCATGTGCCCGTGGTGACGCGGCCGCGCCTGTCCACGCTGAGCTTTGCGGGTGAGCGCAAGATCTCGCGCCTGCCAAGGCGCAGC
>CAISZN010000390.1 GCA_903889985.1 uncultured Hyphomicrobiales bacterium
AGGGGATTGCGCGGGTAGCAGGCGAGAAACTCGGGTCCCTCCTGCTTGAGAATGGATGCAACGACGTCCGCGCCCTTCATGGGCCCTCCCGTGTGATCTTGTTGTGATTGCAGCTTGGACTGCTTGGGCGCGAGCCTAGGCGAATTGCCTCGCACCAACAAGAGCCTGCGCCTGCGACACTATTGGCAAGCAGGCATCGGAAGCGTTATCCTGCACGCAACGATAAGCACAATGACCATCGGGAGGAGACACCTCATGCTGTCCCGCGAAAATAATGAGCGCCTGACCCGTGTCGGCCCCGGCACGCCCATGGGCAAGCTGATGCGCTGCTATTGGATTCCTGCTGCCTTCGCGTCGGCAGTCCCGGAGCCCGACTGCCCGCCGGTCCGGGTGAAACTGCTGGGCGAGAACCTCGTTCTCTTTCGCGACAGCAGCAATCGCCTCGGCCTCATCGACGAGCGCTGCCCGCATCGCCTGGCCTCCATGTTCTTTGGCCGCAACGAGGAGAATGGCCTGCGCTGCGTCTATCATGGCATCAAGTTCGACGTGACCGGCGCCTGCACGGATGCACCCTGCCTGCCACCGTCCTCACCAGAAGTCGTCGATGCGGTGAAGAAGGGCCTTCGCGTCAAGTCCTATCGCTGCATGGAGAAGGCAGGCGTTGTGTGGACCTACATGGGCGAGGGCGAGCCACCGGCCTTTCCCGACCTTGAATGGACCATGGTGCCCGAAAACCATCGCTTTGCATCCCGCCACATTCAGGAATGCAACTGGCTGCAGGCGCTTGAAGGTGGATTCGATGCGCCACATCTGACCTTCCTGCATGCCAGCGGCAATCCCAACTCCATGCGCAGCATCGTTCCATCGTTTTACGAAGTGGCAGCGAGCGACTTCGGCTTCGTCGTCGCCACGGGCCGCGACTTCGGCAAGGAGACGATTGCCTGGAACCTGAACATCATGCTGATGCCCTTCCACAAGATCATCTCCACCTCGCCCTTCGGCGCCCATATGTGGGTGCCCATGGATGACGACAACACCATGCTCTATTCGGTCGATTTCCAGCCGGGCCGCCCGCTCAACGACGCGGAACTGGCAAAGGCCAAGAGCGGCGAATGGATCCATTCGGAGAATCTTCCCGGCTCCGACATCGGCGTTCGCAACAAGAGCAATGACTATCTGATCGACCGCGAACTTCAGAAGAGCGGCAAGTCCTATACCGGCCTGAAGGGTTTCGGCACGCAGGACTGCGCAATCCAGGAGTCCATGGGCCCCATCGTCGATCGCATCGACGAACATCTGCTGGCGGGTGATGCCGCCATCATCAAGCTGCGCCAGCTCCTGCTCAATGCCTTGCGCGACCACGAGGCGGGCAAGCCCGTGCCCGGCGGCGATCCGGCAAGCTACCGTGTCCGCTCGACCCGCTGCGAATTGCCGCGCGACGCGAATATGTCAGAACTCATCACGCAGCTCGTGATCGTGGAGCAGAAACAGGCGGCGGAGTAACGACCATGGCTCTCCCACGCCGAGGTGCATGTGCGCGAACTGCGGCCTTCCTGCTGGCCATGGCCTCTTGCAGTGCTGTTCGTGCCCAGCAGACCGCTCTCGATTTCTTCAAGGGCAAGACCATCACCATCGTCACCAGCACGGGCCCCGGCGGCGGCTATGACCTCAATGCCCGCCTCATCGCACGGTTCATGCCGCGATACATTCCCGGCATCGCCAGCGTTGTCGTTCAGAACATGCCGGGAGGCGGCAATCTGCGCGCAGCCAATTACATGTTCGAAGTCGCCCCCAAGGACGGCACGATCATCGGCGTGGTGGAAAACGGCATTCCGCTGAAGCAGGTGCTCGAGCCCACGAACATGCGGTTCGATGTGTCCAGGTTCAACTGGCTCGGCTCCACGGGCGGCCACAACGAAGCGATCATGGCGCTGAGCTCTTCAGGCGTCCAAACGATTGATGATCTCAGGAATAAGGAAGTGGTGCTCGGCGGCACGGGTGCCAGCTCGACGCTGGTCATGTATCCCGCCGCCATGAACAATGTGCTCGGCACGAAGTTCAAGATCGTCACCGGCTATACGAGCTCCACCGAGATCTATCTCGCGATGGATCGCAGCGAGGTTGTGGCGCGCTCCGGCACGATTGCATCCCTTTACAACTGGCATTCGGACTGGGTTGCCCTGGGCAAGATCAAGATCCTGACCCAGATCGGACTGAGGCCCGATGCAACCATGCCGGGCATTCCGCTCATGATGGATCTTGCCACGAAGGAAGACGACAAGCGCGTCCTCGGACTGATCTCTTCACCTGCAGCCCTCGGCAATCCCTACTATGCGCCACCCGGAGTTCCTGCCGACCGGCTCGCGCTTTTGAGCACAGCCCTCGCCTCGACCCTGAAGGATCCGGACTTCCTCAAGGAGGCGGAAAAGATCCAGGCGGAAATTGCCCCCATGAGCGGGCCTGACGTCGCCCGCATCATCGACAATGTGGTCGGTGCTTCGAATGCCGTGGTGGAACGGGCCAGGCTTGCCATCGAGGTCAAGGAAGGCCTGTCGCGCTGAGGCGTGGCAGCACAGGATCAGGCCAGACACAAACGGACCAAAGGTCCGGAACAAACCGGGAGGAAACCATGCGTCTCATGGCGATGCTCGTCGCCAGTCTGGGGTTCTGCACCTTGCAGATGCCCACGGCCCGCGCTGAGCCGGTGACGGTCAATGTCGGCATCACCAATGCCCTCGCAGACGTGGGGCTCTATGTGGCCGACAAGCGTGGTTACTTCGCGCAGGAAGGCATCAAGGTCAACTTCGTCAGCTTTGACGCAGCAGCACGCATGATCGCCCCCTTTGCCTCTGGAGATCTCGACGTCGGCGGCGGCGGTATTTCCGCAGGCCTCTTCAATGCGGTGACCCGCGGCGTGAAGATCCGCATCGTGGCGGACAAGAGCACCTCCGCGCCCGGACTGAGCACATCCTCGCTCGTGGTTCGCCATAAGCTCGTGGAAAGCGGTGCCTATAAGGATCCGCGCGATCTGAAAGGCCGCAAGATTGCCGTGCCGGCGCCCGGCACGGGTACATCCACCTCACTCAACCGCTATTTCCAGACCTTCGGCTTCAGCCTGAAGGACGTGGAACTGGTCTCCATGGCCTTCCCACAGATGGTTCAGGCCCTGCAGAACGATGCGGTCGACGGGGCCTTCCTGACCGAGCCGAGCTTCACCCGGGCCATCTTGGACAGGGTGGCCGACGTGGTCGCCTCCGATGACAGGATGTTCCCCAATCACCAGATCGCCGTGACCATTTTTTCCGAGCGGTTCATCGCGCGGGACCGGGCAACAGCCGTTGGGTTCATGAAGGCCATGCTCCGGGGGACGCGGGACTATCTCGCAGCGACCCCACACGGAAAGCTCGACGGACCGGGGGCGGAGGACATCATTGCAATTCTCAACCAATATACGGTCATCAAGGACCCGCGGGTCTATCGCCAGATCGGCGTTCACAACGTGGACCCGGACGGCCGCCTGAATCTCGACAGCCTCGCCGAAGACCTCGCCTATTTCCAGTCTGAAGGGCTGATCGAAGGCAAGGCCGTGCTCAGCGACGCCACAGACAGGACGATTGCGGACGACGCTGTAAAGGCCATCGGCAGGGCATCGGAACGCTGACCGGGAGCGCCGCC
>CAISZN010000391.1 GCA_903889985.1 uncultured Hyphomicrobiales bacterium
CGAGGCTGCCGCGCTGGGCATTGTGCGTGCCCATCGCTGTGAGCCGACGCTTGACCTGACCGTCAAATCCGATCCCGCTGGATGGGCTGAAAAGCTCGGTGGAATCGTCCTGCCGAATGACTCCGTGCGCCTGTCAACGCATACGAGCATCGTTGAACTCGAGGGCTACGCGCAGGGCGAGTGGTGGGTTCAGGATGCCGCGGCGAGCCTGCCCGCACGTTTGCTGCGCATCAATCCCGGCGAGACGGTGGTCGATCTTTGCGCGGCGCCCGGCGGCAAGGCCGCGCAGTTGGCCCTTGCCGGTGGCCGGGTGCTTGCGCTCGACCGTTCTGCAGAACGCATGAAGCGGCTGGCGGCCAACATGTCCCGGCTTGGCCTCGACGTGGATGTGTCGATCGGAGACGTGCTTAATTTCGATGGCGGTCCCTTCGACGCCGTGCTGCTGGATGCACCCTGCTCAGCCACCGGCACGATCCGCCGCCATCCCGATGTGGCCTGGACCAAGCGTGCCAGCGATATCTCCACGCTAGCTGCAAACCAGTCGAAGATGCTTGATCGCGCGATCGGCCTTCTTCGCTCTGGCGGTCGCCTGATCTATTGCACCTGTTCGCTTGAGCCCGAAGAGGGCGAAAACCAGATTGCCGCCCTCCTGCGCCGGAATCCCGATGTGGTGCGCAGCCCGATCCTGGCCAACGAGGTTCCTGGTCTCGAAGCCTGCCTGAGCGAAAGCGGCGATCTGCGCACCCTGCCAACTCATCTGTGGACGGATGATCCCAGACTGTCCGGGCTCGATGGCTTCTTCGTGGCTCGACTGGAACGGCGCTAACTGTCTTAATAGACTGCTCTAACAGTGCTCTTCGTGGATTCGGCCAACGGCATGCTGTTTGCTCTCACGAGGGGATGACGTCTAGTCCGGAGTATGCGTCCGTTGGCACAGTCCTCGGTGGCTGATCGAGTCTCGCTGGCACGGCTCATTGCCGGCGCCGGCTGGGGGCGTATGCGTCGGACCCTGAGCTGGCCGTTCCGGTCCCTTGCCAACCTTCACGTGCGCGCACCCGAACGTCTCGTCATCGCGCCGCAGGACATTCGCACCGCTGACCCGACCGTCGCTGCTGACATTTATGCCGGCTACTACTCTTTTTCCGGCAAGGTCGTGAACACCCACGGCGCATCGCCCTTTGAGCTGGTCCCCCCCTCGCCCCTTTGGGCCGCGAGCCTTGAAAGCTTCGGCTGGCTACGCCACCTGCGTGCCGCCGACACGGCCCTTGCCCGGGAGAACGCGCGCGTCCTGGTCGACGACTGGATCACGCAGTGCGGGCGTGCAGGCGATGAGGTGGGCTGGGAACCACGTGTCGCCGCCCGCCGCCTGCTTGCCTGGGTGAGCCAGTCACCCCTGATCCTCGACCGGGCTGACCGTCCTTTTTATCGTCGCTTCATGCGCAGCCTCGGGCTTCATGCAGCCGTGCTGCAGCAGGCCCTGAACGAAGGACTCGAGGGCGAAAACCGCCTGCTCGTGTGCCTTGCCCTCGCACAGCTGGGACTTTGCTGCGAGGGCCTGCCGAAGCTGCAGAGGCGGGCCACCCGATGGCTCGCAGACGAACTGGGCCGGCAGGTCCTTGGCGACGGTGGCCATCTCGGCCGCAATCCGCAGGTGCTCGTGGACCTGCTGCTCGACCTCCTGCCGTTGCGGCAGGCCTATGCAGTGCGCGGCGTCGATGCACCACCACAGATTCTCAACTCGATCGACCGCATTCTGCCCATGTTGCGCATGTTCCGCCTCGGCGATGGCTCACTGGCCCTTTTCAATGGCATGGGGGCAACCGCGCCCCATGTGCTGGCGACCTTGCTGGCCCATGACGATGCACGCGCTGCCGCACAGATGAACGCGCCCTATAGCGGTTACCAGCGCATCGAAGCAGAAGAGCTTGTGCTGGTCATGGATGCCGGGGCCTGCCCCCAGCCTGAATTCTCCGACAAGGCCCATGCCGGCTGCCTTTCCTTCGAGCTCACGACCGGGATCCAGAAGCTCATCGTCAATTGCGGGGCTCCGGATGAACTTCGCGCCGGCATGCGCGATGCGGCGCGCGCCACGGCAGCTCATTCGACGCTCACCATTGCCGACACATCCTCCTGCCGCTTCGCGACCGGGCCGGGTTTCAATCGCTGGCTTGAAGGACGCATCGTGGCGGGACCACAATCGGTCGCCGTGACACGCAAGGAAGATCAGGAAGGCATCCGGCTCGAGGCGAGGCATGACGGTTATGCGCGGCGCTTCGGCCTGCTGCATGAGCGCATCCTGCTGGTCTCTCCAGACGGATCATGGATCGAGGGACAGGATGCCCTGCTGGCCGCGCCGCAGCGCGTACCCGGCACCGGCGCCGTCGAATATGCTGTCCGGTTTCACTTGCATCCGCTGGTCCAGGCGATCCGCTCTGAAGACGAGACGGCTGTGCAATTGCTGCTGCCCGATGGCAGCGCGTGGCTGTTCAGGGCCGACGGCTCGGCGATTTCCATTGAAGAGAGCATCTATTTCGCAGCCCCGGAGGGCATTCGCGGCAGCGAGCAGCTCGTCATTCATGCCAACCTGCGGGACCAGGCCGCCGTCCACTGGCTGCTCGAGCGCTTGCCTCAGGCGTGAACGGCTCAAGACCGAGCCCAAACGCAAAAGGCCCCGCCGCGCGGACGCGACGGGGCCTTGCTTGAAAATTCTGAAAGCTTAGCGGCCGCCGAGACGGATCAGCGTGCGTGGTGCGCCACCGGTCAGGCTGCGGAAGGGCTTGCGCTCCACCGTCACACCGCCAGAACGCTCGATCTTCGGGGGAGCCGACTTGCGCTCGACCGTCACAGATGGCTTGCGCTCCACCACAACGGCACGCTGGGCACCCGAACGGTTCGTCGTAAACGCAACTTCGGACGAGGCCAGGCGCTTGGCCGAGGCGGACTTGGCGGCTGCCTTGGCCACCAGCTCGCGGGCTTCCTCGATCGTGACACCCATCAGCTCGGCAGCGATGTCTGCCTGATGCTCGATGTCATCGGTGATGCCCTGGGCAGCGAAGACTGCTTCGTCAAGGGTTGGCGGGTCGTAACGGACTCGCACCGGCGGCCGGACCTTCGCCTTGGTAGTAGCGCGCATCGTTATCGTCCTTCTTATCCATCTGGCCGCATCTTGCGGCGCAACAGCGCTTTGTTGCATTGCAACATATATCGCTTTCCCATGTCCCGCAAGTGGGACGACCCAGTTGTGATGTCAGATGCCAGAAAAACGAAACCAATCCGGCAGTGCCGAAATGAGCTCCCATCCCCTGCGCAACCAGTGCCACGCCTTCCTTAACTTATCTTTGACATAGCAACTCAATATTCGCTACGGCGGCACGATGGACCAATTGACGCTCCCGACCAAAGGAGGAGATGCGCGGGAAATATCTCCCCTGGCCCAACACCGGCCAGCTGCCAACACGTGAGCGTGAGCGACAGCATTCGATGACCTACGCCGCAATCAGCGTGCGAGATCAGTCGATGCACAAAAAATGACATCAGAATTTTGCCCGTCTCGCACCAATAACCCTCCGGGATCATCCGGAACGAAAGAAGACGTTCCGGTATCGGGGCACGTGCGGGCGATCCCTCAGTACTTCAGGGTGCTCCGCACGCCAATGACCGTGGCGTTGCGCACCGCACGAGTCCCGGTCGGATCGGCAGGATCAGCCACATTGCCGCCGGGGCGCACGACATATTGAAGGTTGGGCTGGATGGTCCAGCCCGGCATGATCTGCGCCGAATAGGTCACCTCAAGCAGTGCCTCGGAGCTGCGCACCGGTGCGGGCACGCCTGTGAAGAAATTCGTGTCCTGGCTCAGGCCAACGAGACCGCTGCCGATGCTCGCATAGGAAACCGCGAGACCGAAGGCATCATCCGAACGTCCGGGCACCAGACCCGTGAAATTGATGCCCGCATCCGCATAGAAATCGACGAGGTTGCGATTGCCGGGGGAAGCGCCCAGTCGGCCGAAGACACCGATGCCCTTGGTTGGATCATCTGCCAGACGATAGACCTGCTGGTCGACGATGCCATAGACGCCGCTATCACCGCGGATGAGGCGCTGGGCACCGCTGCTGAGCGGGCTGGCGAGCGGCAGTCCATCAAGGCCATAGCGCGTGTCGGCGAAGCGACCGAAATGGTTCCAGGCGCCAATCTTGACGACGCCAGACAGCGAGTCGGCAGCCTTGTCGTCACCATACTTGTACTGCAGTTCACCGATCGCAAAGGCAGGGTCACGGGTGCGGAACTTCAGGCCGTTCCGGTCGCGCTGCTGCGGATCATTGAGACCCGGGCCCGCCGGATCCCCGTTGAAGATACCCAGCAGCAGGCTGAGGCTATCGGTCGGATAAAGGCCGAGACGAACGGCCGGTGTCGCCAAAGGATAGGCGGGCCCACCGCTGGGCAGATTGGCCGCATTCAGAGTCGGCCAACCGAAGGTGCCGTTGATGAAGAGGCCGGCATAGTTGCTGGTCACGAATTCCGAATCGGCGCCCTGCTGGCCAAAGCGCAGCGCCACCTTGTTCTCCATGAACTTCTGCTCGATCCAGGCTTCATAGAGCCGGGTCGAAGGCAATGCCTCGATGTTCGAGACCGGCAACAGATTGCCGAGGTTATAGCGTGAGATACCCGTGCCGTGGATCTGGTAGGCATTGGCGTGGAAGGCCGCACCACCCCAGCCGACCATCTTTTCAAGATCCGCATCGATCACGAGTTCCAGACGGCCGCCATAGCGCGAGCCGCGCTGAAGACCGCCGTTCGTGACCCCCTGGACTTCACCAATATAGTTGAGGCCGAACTTGATCCCACGCTCCCAGAGCGCCTTGCGCATCCCCGTCGGGTCGGCCAGCGAGGGCACCGCGGTGCCAAGAGAGCCGTCTGGCAGCCATTCGATCTTCTCGTCCGCCGCAAAGGCGGGGAGGCCGATCAGGCAGACGCTGGCGAGACAGGCAGACCGCAGGCTCAGGCGAGGCAACTTCATTGGACGTCCATCTCTTTGTGGCGGCTCAGGTACTTGATCCAAGTTGTGATATTAACTCACAGAGGCTCGGACCGATTCTTTCAGATGTAGCAGATTAGCGTGTCAGGCCAAGACTTGGCCATATCACACTGCGCACTTCTTTCCAGTTTCGGCAAAGGTAAACTGTTATTCAGGGGTGACGGGACTGAGCGTTGAGCGATCCAACCCCATGGTCAGATGAACAGTGGATATGTCGCCTCTGCTTATTCGGACAAAATGACCAGCCGTTTTTGGCTTCGTTGGCCCCCTAAGTAACAGCAAAATATATTGAATGTCATTGTCAAGATGGCGATTCCTGACCCGTCAGTCGCTTCGCCGTGACGGGGGAAACGGCGAGGGCGCTTCTCGCGGGCGCCAGCACGTGCTAATCGCCCGCCATCCCTGCACCCGCCCAGCGAGGCCCCATGTCGTCCGACCTCCGCCGCGTCACGCGCGCCCTCATCTCCGTTTCCGACAAGGCCGGCCTCGTCGACTTCGCCCGTGCCCTGGTTGGCCACGGCATCGAGCTGGTCTCCACCGGCGGCACCTGCAAGGCACTGGCTGATTCGGGCCTGCCTGTGCGTGATGTCTCCGACCTCACCGGCTTCCCCGAAATGATGGATGGTCGCGTCAAGACCCTGCATCCCAAGGTGCATGGCGGACTGCTCGCCATTCGGGAAAATCCCGAGCACGAGGCGGCGATGCTTGCCCATGACATTTCCCCGATCGATCTGCTCGTGGTGAACCTCTATCCCTTCGAGGCGACGGTCGCG